>CANJMQ010000021.1 GCA_947475225.1 Bradyrhizobiaceae bacterium | reverse complement strand
GGTGCAACGGGTGCCACGGGTGCCACTGGCGATGTCGGCGAGAAGGGTGATGTCGGTGACTTCGGTGCGACCGGTGCCACTGGTGCTGATGGTGCCACGGGTGCCACTGGCGAGACCGGTGCAACGGGTGCCACTGGCGCAACTGGTGCGACGGGTGCCGACGGCCAGAACGGGATCGACGGCCAGAACGGCGTGAACGGGCTCGATGGTGCAACGGGTGCCACTGGCGAGACCGGTGCGACGGGTCCGTCAGGGCTGTTGTCTCCGGTCGTGGACATTCCGCTCAGGGATTTTGCGGTGGTCCCCAACATTCAGTATGTAGGTGGACAATATCTTAGAAGGCCTTTCCAATTGCTTGGGGACCCAAACACAGCACAGCTCATCACAATCGGTCCCAATGGGAGCGCATTGGTCTTCATTACAACGGTCATCAAGGGACTTGCGAGAACTTCATACCCAGAATTCGACTACCCGACACCGCCGCCTGTATGTAGACTTAGCTTCGAAATAGCTCCTGAGCTTAGTAATCAAAGTGTTCCACAAAAATACACGAGTTCTGAGACGGCGGGCGGTGTCACCATCTCTTGGACCGGATCAGCGTATACATCTTCGTCGCAAGATCCGCCCGTAGCTTCGCCCGAAGGAGCGTATTTTGGCGAAATTACATCGTCCGCGACGGTTCTCGTAACCGGTCTGGTCGCGGGTAGCTATCGTATTACTCCTGTGGCAAGTATACAAGATTTCTACTTCTCCTATACTGGAAATATGTATTGGTCTTCGAATTGTGAGTTTAAAGACAGCACGATGTACGTACAGCCTCAATAACCGTGGGCGAAAGTCAGGTGAATCAAGCCGCCCGCCTGCAGTGTCGGCCGCCAATCACACCGGCTTGGTCCTCGAGCATGTCAACAGGTGGCCTGTTGAACAACAAGGATGAATTCAAGGGTGCGGAAGCAGTCGCCATCGCACACGGAATACAAGAACAGCGGCGCCATAATCGCGCACGACAGCTCCGCGGCACCACTGAGATCGGCACCCGCGCTGATTGGTTATCTCGCTTGCGATTGGTACCTAAACCTCTCCCGCAATCGTCGTGACTGGTAAGGGTATGTAACAGTCAGGGGAGGATCATTTATCTACGGGTGATCCTCTCACATGCTCCACTCAAGGGCCGCTAACGCCTTCCGCATCTGTCCCATGTGTTCAGCGCCGACAGCGCATCGGTTCCGCATCTTCCCCTGAAAGCTCCATCCGAAGAAGGCATCGATAACGTGATGGGCGATTGCTGGTTCATGCTCCATCATCGCGGTGTCGGCGGTGCGGCGCAGGCAGTGGAAGTCAACCAATGACCGGCGCTTGCCTTCCCGTTCATCTATCACGCTCAAGGCCTCTGATGACGTGTAAACGGTGGGTACTGAAATTGGGTACTGAACCCTAATCGAGCGTTCGCAGATCAGCCGGTAATCATTGATTTATAGGGCTTACTGTATTCTCTGGTGCGGGCGGTGGGAATCGAACCCACACTTCCTTGCGAAAAGCGGATTTTAAGTCCGCTGCGTCTACCGTTCCGCCACGCCCGCCCGGCCGAGAGGCTGTCTACACCGGTGTGCGGCCTTGCGCCACCGGCGGAAATGAAGGTGTCGCCCGCTCGGTTTGGGCTTCGAGATGGTGTCGCGTTCTTCATGACAGTCCCAACCTTGCCTCAGTCCGCGCGCTGTCGCCCGGATGAATGCGGGGAATCCGAAGGCGGCGGCTCCGCGTGCATCGCCCAAGAGCCCAACCAACGCCTGGGAGAGAGCGCGCAGGATGCCGGGAATGGGTGTCTGGACCCTCTGGACCGGTGACGATGGTTCGGCCGCGGTAGTGTCAATTTGACAAGGGGCAGTGTCCGTCAGACCCGGAACAGCCAGCGTGGCGTGCGTGCGGCATAATCCGACCATTCCTGGCCGAAGCGCAACGCGAGGTGTTCCTCCTCGCGCGCAATGGCAAGCCTGGCGGTGGCGAAAGCCCCGACCAGCGCCGCCGGGAGAAGCCAAGCAACGCCGAAGACCAGACCGGCCCCGGCAACCAGCAGGGTGTTGCCCACATAGACCGGGTTGCGGGAGTAGCGGAACGGCCCGCCAGTGATAAGCCGTGTGGCGCCCCTGTTGGGCATTACGGTCGTCTGGTGGTGCCTGAAGGCCAGCAGGGTGGCAAGGTCGAGCGCTATTCCCGCCGCGCCAAAGAACAGCCCCGCCATGGCAAGCGCCGCCGCCACAGCCCCGCCGGGCCACGGCAGGGGCAGGATCGCCTGCAACCCGAGCGCGATCAGAGCGGCGCCTACGAACAGGATGGGCGGCCAGGGTATGGTGTTGGGGCGTTGCTTCAGGTCGGGCATGGGCGGCAGTTCAGGGCGCCTGTGTCCACCATGTCAAGCATGGGCTTGATTTGGCCGCAAAACCCGCCTAAGAGCGCGGAATTCCCGTCCATTCAAAAGGAGTGCACGAGCCCCATGGCGCGCGTCACCGTTGAAGACTGCATCGACAAGCTTCCCAACCGCTTCGAACTTGTGCTGCTGGCCGCCCATCGTGCCCGCCTTGTATCGCAGGGTGCGCCCATCACCGTGGAGCGCGATAACGACAAAAATCCCGTCGTCGCACTGCGCGAGATCGCAGAGGAGACGATCGTTCCGGAAGACCTCCGTGAGGAGTTCATCCACTCCATGCAGAAGCATGTGGAAGTGGATGAGCCGGAGGCCACCGAGGTTCCTCTCATCCAGCAGTCGGGTGACATGTCCATCGTAAATGATGCGGTGGACGAGGACTCGCCCGAGATGGAGCGCATGACCGAGGAAGACCTCCTTCGCGGCCTCGAAGGCATGCCCCCGGCCGAGAGCCCCGGCAGCCAGCGCAACGGCTACTGAGTATTCGTTACTTAAGGTTCCGAGGCCGGGCCCCAGGGTCCGGCCTTTTTCGTTGTCCCCCGTCCGTCATCCCGGCGCAGGCCGAGATGACGCATTCCCGCAACGGAAATCCGTACTGCAAGGTCGCATCTGTCCAAACCACGCTCGCCAACGGAGTAAACCGCGCTAAGATCACGACATGATGCGTCAGTACGAGCTTGTCGAGCGGGTCACCAAGTACGACCCGGATGCGGATGAGGACCTCCTCAACCGCGCCTATGTCTATGCCATGAAGGCGCATGGCAACCAGAAGCGGGCTTCTGGCGAGGCCTATTTCAACCACCCGCTGGAAGTGGCCGCCATCCTCACCGACATGAAGCTGGATTCGGCAACCATCGCTGCCGCGCTTCTTCACGACACAGTTGAGGACACCGAGGCAACTCATCAGGAAATCGAGGAGAAATTTGGCCCTGAGATCGCGTCCCTCGTCGATGGCCTGACCAAGATCGCCAAGCTCGACCTCGTTACCAAGGAAGCCGCCCAGGCGGAGAACCTGAGGAAGCTGCTGCTTGCCATGTCGCGCGATGTACGCGTGCTTCTGGTGAAGCTCGCCGACCGCCTGCACAACATGCGCACGCTGGAGCATGTCGGGCCTGAGAAGCGGGTTCGCATTGCCCAGGAGACGATGGACATCTATGCGCCGCTCGCCGGGCGCATGGGCATGCAGGCGGTGAGGGACGAACTCGAGGACATTGCCTTCAAGGTCCTCAATCCGGACGCCTACAAGATCATTATCGACCGCCTTGCCAAGCTCCACGCCGAGTCTGGCGGCATCCTGAAATCCATCGAGCAGGAACTCACCCAGAAGCTTGTCGAGAACGGCATCAAGGCCGACGTCTATGGCCGCGAGAAGCGCCCGTATTCGATCTTCCGCAAGATGGAGAGGAAGCTCCTCTCGCTTGGCCAGCTCTCCGACATCTTCGGTTTCCGGGTCATCGTTGGCACGGTGGACCAGTGCTACCGCGCATTGGGCATCATCCACCGCACCTATCGGGCGGTGCCCGGGCGCTTCAAGGACTACATCTCGACCCCGAAGCAGAATGACTACCGCTCGATCCACACCACGGTGATCGGTCCGCACCACATGCGCGTCGAGATGCAGATCCGCACGCGGCTGATGCACGAAATCGCTGAGCGCGGTGTCGCCGCGCACAACATCTACAAGGACGCGCCCGACGCAAAGGAGGCGCTTGATGGTTTCAGGGCGCCGGCCGCGGAGTCCAATGCCTATCGCTGGCTCCGCCACCTTGTGGAGATGCTGCAGGAGGGTGAATCCCCGCGGGAGTTCCTGGAGCACACCAAGCTCGAACTGTTCCACGACCAGGTCTTCTGCTTCACGCCCAAGGGCAAGCTCATCGCCCTGCCGAAGGGCGCCACACCAATCGACTTCGCCTATGCCGTCCACACCTCGGTGGGTGACAGCTGCGTCGGGGCCAAGGTCAATGGCAGCCACGCCCCCCTTGTCACCGAATTGCAGAACGGCGACGAGGTGGAAATCATCCGTTCAGAGGCGCAGACGCCACCTGCTGCATGGGAGGGTCTTGCCGTTACCGGCAAGGCGCGTGCCGCCATTCGCCGCGCGACACGCGCTGCGGCGCGCAAGCAGTTCGCGGGGCTGGGTCGCGACATCCTGCAGAAGATGCTGGCCAAGATCGGCAAGGAATATGTCGACAAGCAGGTGACCGCCGCCATCGTCCGCCTCGGCCACAAGAATGTCGATGACGCGCTGGCCGCAATCGGCCGCGGGGAGCTTTCCGCCGTCGACATGCTGACGGCGATGGGCCACACCATCGATGACACCAAGCTGAAGGAATTGCGCCGCAAGTCGCCTTCCAGGAAGACCGACCCTGACCTGTCCGTGCCGGTGCGTGGCGTTGCGCGGACGACGGCGCTCAAGATATCGTCGGAGACGGGTGCCGTGCCGGGCGAGAGGATCGTCGGCATTCTGATGCCGGGCGAGGGGATCACCATCTACCCAATCTTCGCCAAGGCGCTGGAGCAATTTGACAATCAGCCTGAACGGTGGGTGGATCTTGCGTGGGACACCGGTGCCGAGGAACAGCGCTTCCCGGCACGTCTTACGGTCACGATTCTCAACGAGGTCGGCTCGCTTGCCCAGATGACCCAGGCGATCAGTGATCTCGGCGGCAACATCGATGCACTCATGATGGTGGCTCGCGAGGGGGCCCGTGATTTTTACGACGTCGATATCACGCTGGAGGTCCAAGACCTCAAGCACCTCAATGAAATCATGACATCGTTGCGCGGCAAACCGTCGGTCAGCGATGTCAGCCGTAAGACAGGATAGTGACGAATGACCCAAGACGAGGTTCTGAACGAGTTCCGCGCCGCCGGTGCGCTGTTGGAGGGGCACTTTATACTCTCCTCCGGCTTGCACTCCAACCGTTACCTGCAGTGCGCTCGCGTGCTGATGGACCCGCAGCGCGCTGCCAGGCTTTGCGCCGTGCTGGCGGAACAGGTGCGCGCCATGGTCAATGGTCACATTGACCTCGTTGCCTCTCCCGCCATGGGTGGCGTCGTCGTTGGTTACGAGATGGGTCGTCAACTCGGCGTGCCGTCGATCTTTTTTGAGCGCGTCGACGGCAAACTGGTGTTGCGCCGCGGCTTCAACATCGAAAAGGGTGCCCGCGTGGTCATGGTGGAGGACATCGTCACCACCGGGCTATCTTCACGCGAGTGCATCGAGGGCATCAGTGCTGAAGGCGGCGTCACGGTGGGTGCCGCCTGCCTGATCGACCGGTCCGGTGGCAAAGCTGACATCGGCGTTCCGCTGGCCGCACTGACCCGGCTCGACATCCCGACATATCCCGCCGACAAGCTGCCGTCTGATCTCGCGAGCATTCCCGCGATCAAGCCGGGGAGCCGCGGCCTCAAATGATCATCGGAATCGGCAATGACGTGATCGACATCCGCCGGATCGAGGAAACGCTCAGCCGTTTCGGTGCCCGCTTCATTGACCGCATCTTCACCGATGTCGAAATCCGAAAATCCGAAAGGCGCGCCCAGCGTGCCGCGTCCTACGCCAAGCGCTTTGCCGCCAAGGAGGCCTGTTCCAAGGCGCTCGGCACGGGTTTTCGGAAGGGTGTTTTCTGGAAGGACATGGGGGTCGTGAACGAGCCCTCCGGCAAGCCTACAATGGTGCTGAACGGTGGCGCGAAGGACCAACTCGACAGCCTTGTCCCTGAGGGCCACAGGGCCCGTATCCACCTGACCATCACCGACGATTTCCCCTATGCCCACGCCTTTGTGATGATCGAGGCGCTTCCGCTGTCATAATGGCTTCTCTGTCCCCAGTCATGACGTCGATTCTGGTGCCTGGCGGCTTTTTTCGACCTCAGAAGGGTTGCCGTGTACCGCTGCGGGGTGATGAATTGGAGAGTGTAAGCCGAAAGGGCTCTGGAAGCGCCCACCGACTGTCACTATTTGGCAACAGTGGGCGGGCTTGAGTACGGCTGCGTTGCATCCGCTCCGCGAAACGGTTTATAGCCGGTTTTCTATAAGCCCGGCGACGACAGGCTTGGCAAAATGCATAAGAAAGACCACGAGATGGCGGCGGCACAGGACACGCGGCGCAAGTCAGAGGACGGTTTATGGGAGACCGTCAAGGTTATTATCCAGGCGCTGCTCATCGCCTTCGTCGTCCGCACCTTCCTCTACCAGCCTTTCAACATTCCCTCCGCGTCCATGTACCCGACGCTCAAGGTGGGCGATTACCTGTTCGTCTCGAAACTGTCCTATGGGTACGGGCGCTATTCGTTCAATTTCTCGCTGGGCCTGTTCGGGCACGAGATCGTGTCCTGCTGCAAGCTGGACTTTCCTGGCCGCATCGTCCTGCCGGATGATCCCAAGCGCGGCGACGTCGCCGTGTTCAAGCTGCCGACCGACACCAACATCGACTACATCAAGCGGGTGATCGGTTTGCCCGGCGACCGCATCCAGATGCGCGACGGTGTGCTCTACATCAACGGTCAGGCGGTCAAGAAAGAACGTATCGCGGATTTTGAGGATCTTTCTGAGCCTGGCCTGCAGGCTCCCGTGCCGCAGTTTCTTGAGACGTTGCCAAACGGTGTCCAGTATCATGTGCTCGATACCGACCCCGAAGGTGCTTCCGACAACACGGACGAATATGTCGTACCGGCAGGTCATTACTTCATGATGGGTGATAACCGCGACAATTCGCAGGATTCGCGTTACCCGAAGGTCGGCTACGTGCCGCTGGAGAATTTCGTAGGCCGCGCCGACATCATCTTCTTCTCGGTGGCTCCGGATGCCAGCCTCTGGCAGGTGTGGGACTGGCCCTTTGCCATCCGCTGGAACCGTTTCTTCACGCTGATCTGAGAAGGCCTTGAACAGCTTCACACCGGCGCGGTTGGACAAGATCACTGAACGGATCGGCTATCGCTTCAGCAACGAGGCGCTGCTCACCGAGGCGCTGACGCACGGCTCCACCCAGCAGCACAAGGGTGATTATCAGCGTCTCGAATTCCTGGGCGACCGCGTATTGGGGCTCCTCATCGCCGAGCATCTGTTTCGCAGCCATCCAAAAGACGGTGAAGGCCAACTGACCCACGTGCTGAGCAGCCTGGTGCGCTCCGAAGCCTGCGCCGAAGCAGGTGACACGATTGGGCTGTCAGACCTCGTCATCATCGGCTCGGGTGAGCGCGCCAAGGGCATGAACCTCAACCGCACCGTGCTTGGCGACGCGATGGAGGCCCTCGTGGCGGCGATCTACCTTGACAGCAACCTGGAGGAAGCGCGCTCCTTCGTGCTGCGTTGCTGGGATACGCAACTCAGAGCGCCCAAAGTGGCGGTCAAGGACCCCAAGACTTTTCTGCAGGAGTGGGCCCTGGCTCGCGCCCTGCCTATCCCGGCTTACAATGTCGTCAGCCGCGAGGGGCCAGAACATGAGCCGGTTTTCGTGGTCGCGGTGGAAGTTAAGGACCGCGCACCGGCGGAGGGCACGGCAAAGAGCAAGCGCGCGGCCGAGATGGACGCCGCCGAGCAATTTCTGAAAAGAGAAGGAATCAGGCCATGAGCGAGGAACAGAAGACTCCCGAGGGCCCGACGCGCGCCGGTTTCTGCGCCATCATCGGCGCGCCCAATGCGGGCAAGTCGACGCTGGTGAACCAGCTTACCGGCTCCAAGGTGTCGATTGTCAGCCACAAGGTGCAGACCACGCGGGCCCGCATTCGCGCCATCGCAATGGAAGGCAATGCCCAGATCGTGCTCGTGGACACGCCGGGCATCTTCAAACCTAAGCGTACGCTCGACCGCGCCATGGTAAGCAATGCCTGGGGTGGGGCAGGGGACGCCGATGCCGTGGTGCTGCTCATTGATGGCCGTCCTGGTCTCACCGAGGAAGCCAAGGAAATCATCGCGCACCTCCAGCATACAAAGACCAAGGCCGTGCTCGTCATCAACAAGATCGACCTGATGTCGCGCGAGCGCCTCATGGAAGTGGCGACGGAGTTCAACGCCGCTTATCCCTTCGAGCAAACCTTCATGGTGAGTGCGCTCAACGGTTCCGGCACGCAGGACCTTCTCAGGTATCTCGCCAGCAAAATGCCGGAGAGCCCGTGGCTTTATCCGGCTGATCAGGTGGCCGATGTGCAGCTGCGTTTCATGGCCGCCGAGATGACCCGCGAGGTGATCTATGAGCGGCTGCACGAGGAACTCCCCTATTCGTCCACCGTCGAGACCGAGACCTGGGAGGAGATGAAGGACGGCTCCGTCAAGATCGGTCAGATCATCTTCGTGCAGCGCGACAGCCAGAAGGCCATCGTGCTTGGCAAGGGCGGCCAGTCCATCAAGCTGCTTGGCCAGATGGCCCGGAAGGAGATGGAGGCGCAGTTCGGCCGCAAGGTTCACCTCTTCCTCTTCGTGAAGGTTCGCGAGAACTGGGCGGAGGACAAGGAGCGTCTGCGCAACATGGGTCTCGACGTCTAGGCCATGGAGTGGCGCGACGAGGGCGTGATCCTGTCCGTCCGCCGCCACGGGGAAACCAGCGCGATTGCCGAAGTCCTTACTGCCGGGCATGGCCGCGTCATGGGACTGGTTCGCGGTGGCCGTTCCAAGCAGCAGCGCCCCGTGCTGCAGGCCGGCAATGCCGTGCAGGCTGTGTGGCGCGCCCGCCTCGAAGAGCAGCTTGGCACCTTCGTGCTGGAACCGCTGGACCTTAAGGCCGGCGCCATCATGGAAGAGCCGTTCCGGCTCGCCGGATTGGCGAGCCTCTCCGCGTTGTCGCAGTTGCTGCCCGAACGCGAGCCACACCCGCGCGTGTATGAAGCCTTGCGCATCGTGCTCAATGCCATCGATAATGACGAGGTGTGGCCCGCGCTGCTGGTGCGCTGGGAACTGGGGCTTCTCGACGAACTGGGCTTCGGACTCGACCTGTCGAAATGCGCCGCTACCGGCAGTCGTGAGCATCTCGTCTATGTCTCGCCGAAAAGCGGCAAGGCGGTCTCGGCGGAGGCAGGTGCACCGTTCCGCGACCGGCTGTTCGGCCTTCCCGCGTTCTTGCGCGAAGCGGGCGCGGCAGCGCCGTCGCGCGACGTGATCGAGGGCCTCAAGCTGGCGGCCTATTTTCTTGACCGTCATCTGTTCGAGCCACGCGGGGTCAGCTTTCCGGAGCAGCAGGAGTGGATCATCCGGAAACTGGCCGAAAAGCCGCATTGAGCCCGGGCGCACTTCCCCCTAGATACCGCTCCCACAGGAGAACTTCACCATGCTCGGACGTCTGAACCATGTGGCCATTGCGGTCCCGGATCTCGCCAAGGGGGTTGAGGTTTATCGCTCCATGCTGGGCACGAAAGTCTCCGCTCCGCAGGCCGAGCCTGCCCATGGTGTCACCGTGGTCTTTGTCGAGTTACCCAACACAAAGATTGAACTGCTGGAACCCTTGGGCGACACGTCGCCGATTATCGCCTTCCTGGAAAAGAACCCGTCGGGCGGCATCCACCACCTCTGCTACGAGGTGGCTGACATTCTCGCCGCGCGTGACCACCTCAAGGAGCAGGGCGCGCGCGTGCTGGGCGACGGCAACCCCAGGATCGGCGCCCATGGCAAGCCCGTGCTGTTTCTCCACCCAAAGGACTTCTGCGGCACGCTCGTCGAACTGGAGCAGGCATGAAAACCGGTAGCGCCATAGCCATCTACTTCATCACCTGGTGGTTGTGCCTGTTCATGACGCTGCCCTTCGGCGTCAGGAATGCTCACGAGGCGGGTGAAGCGGTGGAAATGGGCAACGAACAGGGCGCCCCTGTGAGGCCAATGCTGTTTCGCAAGGTGCTTGCGACCACAATTCTGTCAGCCATCCTGTTCGCGATCATCTATGGCCAGGTCACATATCACTGGGTGAGCTTCGACGACTTGCCGTTCGTGAAGGCAATCACCACGGACTGACGTTCCCCAACAACGCGAATCGAAAAAGGCGAGACCGAAGTCTCGCCTTTTGCCGTCTACTCCGTGGTTCCTCTTGCTACCGGTCACTGGACCAGCGGGGCAACTGCCATTGGCGCGCCCGGAAACCAACCTCCCCAGACCTGGGTCACCGTTTAAGTGCAACACCGTGGTCGTTGTTTTCTTATTGCAAGAAAAGCTATCACAACACCTGAGCTTGTCACGTTAAAAATGTCACATGCTTGCCACAATCCGTGTTTTGACATGGTCAAGGGTTTGGACTTCACCTAGGGTAGAAGATAGCCGAAAGCGGGTGAACGGGCGCTTTCCAACTGAATCGCCTGTCCTTGTCTTGAGTTCCGGGTTGTTTCCCGTAAAAGAGCCGCAAACTCCTCCCAAGCAGGATTCCCATGCGTCTCTCCCAGTACTTCATGCCCATTCTGCGCGATGATCCCAAGGAAGCGGAGATTGTATCCCACAAGCTCATGTTGCGCTGCGGCATGATCCGGCAGGAGGCGGCGGGCAGTTATTCCTGGTTGCCGCTCGGCTATCGGGTGCTCCGCAAGATCGAACAGATCGTGCGCGAAGAGCAGAACCGTGCAGGTGCCATCGAGGTGCTGATGCCGGTCATCCAACCCGCCGACCTGTGGCGCAAGTCCGGTCGCTATGACGCCTATGGCAAGGAGATGCTGCGCATCAAGGACCGCCATGAACGCGACATGCTGTTCGGTCCCACCAACGAGGAAATGATCACCGACATCTTCCGCCAGGGTGTCCAATCCTACAAGGACCTGCCGCGTAATCTCTATCACATCCAGTGGAAGTTCCGTGACGAGGTGCGTCCGCGCTTCGGCGTGATGCGTGGCCGCGAGTTCCTGATGAAGGATGCCTATTCCTTCGACCTGACACGCGAGGCCGGCCAGCACTCCTACAACAAGATGTTCGTGTCCTACCTCAGGACCTTTGCCCGCATGGGGCTCAAGGCCGTGCCGATGCGCGCCGAGACGGGACCCATCGGCGGCAAGGACAGCCATGAATTCCTGATCCTCGCCGACACCGGTGAGTCGGAGGTGTTCCTCGACCGCGCCTTCCACGACATGGACTGGCAGGCCTTCGAGATCGACTACGACAACGTCGATGCCGTCGCCAAGGTGGTGGATGATTTCACCTCCAAATATGCCGCCACCTCCGAGATGCATGACCAGGCCGATTACGAGAACCGCGTCCCCGCCGACCGGCGTGTCACCGGCCGCGGTATCGAAGTGGGCCACATCTTCTTCTTCGGCACCAAGTATTCCGAGCCTTTGGGTGCGGTGGTGCAGGGGCCGGACGGCAAGATGGTGCCCGTGCAGTCGGGTTCCTACGGCATCGGCGTGTCGCGCCTCGTGGGCGGTATCATCGAGGCCAGCCATGACGACGCGGGCATCATCTGGCCAGAGCCCGTTGCTCCCTTCAAGGTGGGCCTCATCAATCTCAAGGTCGGTGACGCCGATGTCGATGCGGTTTGCGACAGGCTCTACAGGGCGCTGGAGGCAAAGGGGGTCGACGTTCTTTACGACGACCGCGACGATCGTGCCGGCGCCAAGTTTGGCACCATGGACCTCATCGGTCTGCCCTGGCAGGTCATCATCGGACCGCGCGGCCTGAAGGACGGGATCGCCGAGGTGAAGAACCGCAAAACGGGTGAGCGCGAGAATGTTGCCATCGACCAGTTGGTCTCTCGCTTTGCCACGTGATGGACAATAGCCTGCCCGATACCGGGCCCTTTGCACGCTTCGAGTGGATGCTCGCAGGGCGTTATCTGAGGGCGCGCCGGCGCGAAGGCTTCATCTCTGTCATCTCGCTTTTCTCTTTCCTCGGCATCCTGCTCGGTGTGGCGACACTCATCGTGGTGATGGCGGTGCTCAATGGTTTTCGCGGCGAGTTGCTGGACAAAATTCTTGGTTTCCAGGGCCATGTCAGCGTCTATCACGCCGACGTGTCGCCGATCGAGGATTACCAGGACCTCGCCAACAGGCTCGCCAATGTTCCGGGCGTCAAGCGCGCGGTGCCGCTCGTCGAAGGCCAGGCCATGGCCTCGAGCCTCCATAACAATACCGGTGCGCTGGTGCGGGGGATCTCGGAGGCCGATATCCAGAAGCTGCCAAGCATCAACAACGACAGTCTGCGTACCGCCTTCAACAAGGCCCTCGAACCTGACGAGCATCCGTCTTTCAAGGGCTTTGACACGGCGGGCGGCGTGGCAATCGGTGAACGCATGGCGTGGCGACATCAGGTTGGGCTCGGGTCCCGGATCACCATCATCTCTCCTGATGGACCCGACACTGTTATCGGCAACGCGCCGCGCATCCGCGACTATCCGGTAACAGCGATCTTCAAGGTTGGCATGTCGGACTATGACGAAAACGTGATCTACATGCCACTGTCCGAAGCTCAGGACTACTTCGTCACAGACAATGGCGTGAACCAGATCGAGGTCATGGTCGATGATCCGGATAACATTGACCAGTACACGTCGTCGATCATGGCCGCAGCTGGAGATGGCATGGCGCTCTCGACGTGGAAGGATCGGAATTCGACATTCTTCAATGCGCTCGCCGTTGAGCGTAACGTGATGTTCCTGGTTCTTACGATGATCATCCTGGTGGCAGCGCTCAACATTATCTCCGGTCTCATCATGCTGGTGAAGGACAAGGGCCGGGACATCGCCATCCTGCGCACCATGGGTGCCACGCGCGGCACGATCCAGCGTGTGTTTTTTCTCACCGGGGCCGCCATCGGCACCGCGGGCACGATCGGCGGTTTTCTCGTTGGCCTGCTGATCTGCCTGAACACCGAGCGTATCCGCCAGTTCATTTCCTGGGTTTCGGGCGTCGATCCGTTCAACCCGGAGCTCTATTACCTCGCCCAGCTTCCGGCCCGCATGGATTCCTACCAGACGTTGCTGATCGTCGTCATGTCGCTGCTCCTGTCCTTCGCAGCTACGCTTTATCCGTCCTGGCGTGCCGCCAAGCTCGACCCCGTCGAGGCACTGCGCTACGAATGAACGCGATCACGCCAGCACTTGAATTGAAGAACGTCGCCCGCTCCTATGCCGAGGGCAAGGGTCGCCTGGACGTGTTCAAGGATCTCAACCTCACAGTGAGGGCAGGCGAGATTGTAGCGCTGGTCGGCCAATCCGGCTCCGGCAAGTCCTCGCTTCTTCACATCGCCGGATTACTCGAGGCGCCCACAGCAGGCGAGGTCTTCATCGCCGGCCAGAATTGCGCGAAGCTCGACGACAAGGCGAGGACGCGGATCCGCCGGATCGGCATCGGGTTCGTGTATCAGTTCCATCACTTGTTGCCGGAGTTCTCGGCCGTGGAGAATGTGATGATGCCGCAATTGATCGCCGGCTCCACCCGGCCCGCCGCAAAGGATCGCGCGCGTGACCTGCTGACCCGCCTGGGTCTTGAGCCACGGCTGGAACATCGCCCTACGGAACTCTCAGGCGGTGAGCAGCAGCGCGTTGCTATCGCCCGCGCTCTGGCCAACCGGCCCCTGCTGTTGCTGGCGGACGAGCCAACCGGCAACCTTGATCCCGGAACAGCCGCGCGCGTCCACGACGAGCTCCTCCGCCTTATTGCGGACGAGGGTCTCGGCGCCCTGGTCGCCACCCACAACCTCGATCTGGCCGAGGGCATGAGCCGGATCGCCAGGCTTGAGCGCGGGATGATCGTTTCCTGAGATCGTCCAGGGCGCGTTTTGGTCGGTTTTGAACGGGTTCTACCTCCTGGCGGCTAGGGGTCTAGCTGGGAAAATTCCGGACAAAATCAATCGTTACGAACCAATCCTGATGCCATCATCCCGGCGAAGGCGATAAGGGTGTGCATCGCGCCCTCGGCAAGGGTGCATCCGACCCCGCGCTGGCGCTAATATGCTCTCCATGTCCGAGTCCCAGCCCATCTTCGTGCACCTTCGCACCCATAGCGCCTATTCGCTGTCCGAGGGCGCCCTCCAGATCAAGGCGCTTGCCAGTTTGGCGAAGGACGCCAAGATGCCTGCTGTGGCCATCACGGACACCGGCAACCTCTTTGGTGCGCTCGAGTTCTCCGAGGCCATATCTGACAAGGGCATCCAGCCGATCATCGGCTGCACGCTCAGGGTCGATCTCGCCGACCAGAAGGAGGGCGGCCTCAAGCATGTGGGAGGCCTTCGACGCATTCCACCGCTCGCCTTGCTGGCCAAGGATGAGCAGGGCTACCACAACCTCATGAAACTCTCTTCGCGGGCCTATCTCTCGAGCCCCGAGAACGCCGAGCACCATGTCACGTGGGAATACCTCTGCGCACATACGTCCGGATTGATCTGTCTCACCGGCGGACCGGACGGTCCCGTCAATGATGCTCTGCTGGCGGGGCAGGGCACGCTCGCCGCTGAACAGGTGGAGCGCCTGAAGGGTCTGTTCGGCGATCGGCTCTACATTGAGCTTCAGCGTCATGGCACGCTGTCCGAGCGCCAGACGGAGCAGGGCCTCGTCGACCTGGCCTACCGCCTCGGGGTGCCGCTGGTCGCGACCAACGAGCCTTATTTCGCCAAGGCGGATGACTATGCCGCGCATGACGCGCTGATCTGTATCGCCGAGGGCGAGGTACTGATCACCGAGGAGCGGCGACGTCTTACGCCTGAGCATTATTTCAAGAGCCAGCAGGAAATGGCGGCGCTTTTCGCCGATATTCCCGAGGCGGTCGAGAACACCATCGAGATCGCCATGCGCTGCGCCTATCGTGTCCGCTCGCGCAACCCGATCCTGCCGCGCTTTGCCGACACCGACGAGACGGAGGAGCTGAAGCAGCAGGCCTATGTGGGCCTTGAGGAGCGGCTCGCCACACGGGGCCTGGTCGACGGACACACGCGAGAGGACTACGTCAAGCGTCTCGACTTTGAGCTTGACGTCATCACCAAGATGAATTTCCCCGGTTACTTCCTCATTGTTGCGGATTTCATCAGATACGCCAAAAGCAATGGCATTCCGGTTGGCCCGGGCCGTGGCTCGGGCGCGGGCTCAATGGTTGCCTATGTGCTCACCATTACGGATCTCGACCCGTTCCGTTTCAATCTCCTCTTCGAGCGTTTCCTCAACCCGGAACGCGTGTCGATGCCGGACTTCGACATCGACTTCTGCCAGGACCGCCGCGGCGAGGTCATCACCTACGTCCAGCAGCGCTATGGCGCGGACCGCGTGGCCCAGATTATCACTTTCGGCAAGCTGCAGGCCCGCATGGTCACACGCGACGTGGGCCGTGTGCTGCAGATGCCCTATGGCCAGGTTGACCGGCTCTCGAAGCTCATCCCCAACAACCCCGCCAACCCGGTGACGCTGGCGCAGGCCATCGCCGGCGAGCCCAAGCTGCAGGAAGAGCGCGATAAGGACCCCACCGTCCGAACGCTGTTCGACCTCGCTCTCAAGCTCGAGGGTCTCTACCGCAACGCCTCCACCCACGCAGCCGGTGTCGTCATAGGTGACCGCCCACTCGAAGAACTGGTACCGCTCTACCGCGACCCGCGGTCGGATATTCCGGCCACCCAGTTCAACATGAAATACGTGGAGAAAGCCGGTCTGGTGAAGTTCGATTTCCTTGGCCTCAAGACGCTGACGGTGATCGAGAAGGCGCAGAAGCTCATCCGCCTGCGGGTGCCCGACTTCCACATCGACAATATCCCCTATGATGACCAGAAGACCTACGAGATGCTGGCACATGGCGACACTGTGGGTGTGTTCCAGCTGGAAAGTTCCGGCATGCGTGACGTCCTCAAGAAGATGCGTGCCGATCGCATCGAGGACATCATCGCCATCGTGGCGCTCTATCGACCGGGCCCGATGGACAACATCCCGCGTTATATCGCCTGTAAAAAAGGTGACGAGGAGCCGGACTACCTGCACCCGCTGATTGAGCCGATCCTGAAAGAGACATACGGCATCATGGTCTACCAGGAGCAGGTGATGCAGATCGCCCAGCTGCTCTCGGGCTATTCGCTCGGTGAAGCCGATCTCCTTCGTCGCGCCATGGGCAAGAAGATCAAGGCCGAGATGGACGCCCAGAAGGAGCGGTTCGTCTCCGGTGCCGTCAGGCAGAATGTTGACGCCGACCAGGCGGACAACATCTTCGAGCTTGTCCAGAAGTTCGCGGGCTACGGTTTCAACAAGTCACACGCCGCCGCCTATGCGGTTGTTTCCTACCAAACCGCTTGGCTCAAGGCCAATTACCCGGTTGAGTTCCTCGCCGCCTCGATGACGCTCGACATGGGCAACACTGACAAGCTGATGTTGTTCCGCCGCGAGGCCCAGCGCGTTGGCATCAAGGTGATACCGCCATCAGTCAACGCCAGCGGGGTCGATTTCGCAGTGGTGGATGGGGCTATTCTTTACTCACTCTCGGCTCTGAAGAATGTTGGAGCGGGGGCGATTGACCATCTGGTGAATGTTCGTGAGGAGGGCGGTCCCTTCAAGTCGTTGGGTGAATTCGCCAAGCGCATCGACGCCCGTGTCGTCAACAAGCGGGCACTTGAAAGCCTTGCCAGGGCCGGGGCCTTCGATTGCCTGAATCCCAATCGTGCCCAGGTACTGGATGCCGTGGAGTCGATTCTCTCCATGGCCAACCGGTCGGCGAGTGCCGCACAGGCTGGCCAGAACGATCTATTTGGCGGCATGTCGAGCAGTTCTGATGATCTGGTTCTTCCCCGGCGCGACGCATGGCTTCCGATGGACCGACTGGCACAGGAGTTTGAGGCCGTGGGCTTCTACCTGTCCGGCCACCCGCTTGATGACTACATGAAGCCGCTGCAGAAGCTCTCGGTCGATACCTATGCCAGTTTCTACGAGAAGGCGCTGACCAAGGGTGCGCGCGCCGCGAAATTGGCCGGTACTATCACCCATCGCCAGGAGCGGCGTTCCAAGTCCGGCAACAAGTTTGCCTTCGTCGGTTTTTCCGATCCCACCGGCCAGTTCGAAACGATCTGCTTCTCCGACACGCTGGCCGCTTGCCGCGATCTTCTGGAACCCGGCAATGCCGTCATCGCGCGCGTCGAGGCTGACGTTGAGGGTGAGGAGGTCAAACTCCGTCTTCAGGGTGTCGAGATGCTCGACAAGGCCGCCGCTCAGATGGTGACGGGACTTGAGATATTCGTGCGTGACTCCAAGCCCCTGGACTCTATTGCCGCCCGCCTGACCAATGGCGGCCGCGCGCCTGTTCGCCTCGTGATGATCATGGACTTGGGCCGCGAGGTGCATGTTTCGCTCGGCAACAAGTTCACCATAACGCCGCAGATCAAGGGCGCCATCAAGGCGATTGCTGGGGTGGTGGACGTGCAGGATTTCTAGCTCCCGCGCTCCCCTCGAGGCCGTCATCCTGGCGAAGGTCGGGATTCCGCTGCTTCTCCCCACATGCAGAACCAAACCGGTGGCCCGGCCTTCGCCGCGTTGACTGCGCTACTCGGAGCGCGTCATCTGGCTCAGATAGGTCGCGAAATCGTAATTCGGCCGTTCCAGAGGCGACAGGTGCCCCGGCACCGCCATGTCCGAACATAGCCCGCGATACACCCGCTCCGTGCAGCCCTTGTCCTCGACGTTCACCTTGTCGAGCAACCCCTTGAGCGTGGCGAACAGTTCCGGGACGTCCGCATCGCCGAGGAAGTCATTGCACATCCCGCCGCCGAAGGTGACGTGCACCGATCCCACGGCTTTAGGGTGCAGCGAGAGATACCAGAAATAGCCGGGGGTCAGCGTGATGAGCAGTGAAGGATAGAGTGCCAGCAGGAAGGTGGTGCGCCGGAGGTCACCCTCCATCCTCGTGTTGTTGGGATGCGCACAGGCGATGCGGAAGGCTGGGTCCTTCAGGATGGTGTGCCAGTTGAAATGCGGCGGCGAGGGCGGGCAGATCATCTCGTCGATCTTGGAGAGACCACCGATGGTGCCCGCATGGCAGACCGGCAGGTGGTAGCTCTCCATGAAATTTTCAGCAAGAATTTTCCAGTTTGTATCCCACACGAAGTGCTCGTGAAACCACTCGGTATAGTTCGCTAGATCAAAAGGCCGTATCATGTCCTCGACATCGGCAAAGAGCGTGGCAACCGGCGTTGCCTTCGGGTTCAGTGACACCATCACCCAACCGAGCCACACCTCGCATTTCACCTGCGGCAGGCGATAATGCTCCTTGCAGAAGGCTTCGTTGGCCTTCATGGCGGGTGCTGCGCGCAGGGTTCCGTCGGCCTCGTAGGTCCAGCCGTGATAGGGGCAGGTGATCAGCCGCGCATTGCCACGTCCGACGAGCAACGTCGACATGCGATGCAGACAGACGTTGGACTGGCAGTGGATCGTGCCGTCCTTGCCCATGATCACCATCAGCGGCTGGCCCGCGAGCTCGAAGGCGATGTAGTCCCCGACCTCCTGCAGCGAGGAGGCACGCCCCGCGCAATACCATTCGCGCGAGAACACTTTCTCCATCTCGGCATCAAGGAAGGCTTGAGACGTATAAACGCTCTTTGGCATTGCCCTCGCCTCTTCAAACGGCAGAGCGACATTGGCCGCAAGTTCGGCAATCGGGTCCATGACGTGACGGTCGTTCATTACTTTCGCCCTCTCAGAGCAAACCCCGCTTCGCGAGGTTCCGGAACAGGTGGCTCGCCCCAAAGGTCCAGGGCGCCGCCTTGTCGGTGGAGGTCATTCGGTTGGCGAGCGTCCCGAGCTGCGGGCTGCTCACCGTCACCACGTCGCCCATTTTGTGGGTGAAACCCTTGCCGGGCTCGTCGCGGTCTTCCACCGGCGCGAACAGCGTGCCGAGGAACAGGACGGCGCCATCGGGATACTGGTGGTGGTTGTTGATCATCTGGGCCACGATGTCGGCCGGGTCGCGGCTGATCTTCGACATGTTGGAACCGCCGTTCAGCACATAGCCGTCGTCGCCCTCGACCGTGAGAGAGAGTTGCATGTTGCGCACGTCGTCGAGCGAGAAGGACGAATCAAACAATCGGATCATTGGCCCCAATGCGCAGGATGCGTTGTTGTCCTTGGCCTTGCCGAGCAGCAGGGCCGAACGGCCCTCGACGTCGCGCAGGTTCACGTCATTGCCCAGCGTGGCACCCACGATGCGGCCGGAGGAGGCGACCACCACCACCACTTCCGGCTCCGGGTTGTTCCAAGTAGATATCGGGTTGAGCCCCGCCTCCATGCCGCTACCCACCGCGGCCATGATCTGCGATTTGGTGAATATCTCGGCGTCCGGACCAATGCCCACCTCAAGATACTGTGACCAGGCGCCCTTCTCCATCAGCACTTTCTTGAGCGCCATCGCCTCCGGGGAACCAGCGCGCAGCTTCGACAGGTCGTCTCCGATGAGATCACCGATGGTGGCGCGGATCTCGACGGCGGCTGCTGGGTTGCCGCGCGCCCGCTCCTCGATCACCCGCTCCAGCATTGAGGTGGCAAAGGTGACGCCGGCAGCCTTCAGCGACTGCAGGTCCACGGGCGCCAGCAACCATGGCTTCGCCGTGTCCCGTGTCTCGAGTGGGGTGTTGGCCATGATGTCGTCGATGCTGCCGAGCCTTGGTCCTGAGGTTGCGCGGGCCGCAGCTGCGGGGTCGGGCGCCTCGCACAGGTCCCGCATCGTTGGATATGCGGAGGTGATGTCGATGAGGTCGTTTCCCTCGCGCCGGACGACGCAGGGCCCATCGACAGCGGGGCTCCACGCGCGACCGACCAGAAGGCCCCCTGCGGGAAGCGAGGATGACGAGAGATACGGTGAAATCGACGGCATGGGATGGCCTCTGTAAGTTTGAGGCAGCAACTCTATCGCTCAGCGGAGTATGCTGTCGAGTTCGCTTTGCTCGAGCGGGGTCAGGGATTTGATCGCAAAGCCGTTTTTGGAAGTGGCGAATGACCTGGCCCTTACCACTCACCTCTGCGCGACGTGACGGGGGGAGACGACGCTCGTGCAGTCGGCTGGGCAACCCCGTGCCCGAGTGGGCTCTACCACCGTTCCGATCAGCCGCCTGACCTCCTCGATGGACGAATTGAGCGGCGCTCCGCCTGGCGACAGCAGGTGCCCGGAAAAGCTCTGCGGCTTTTGGGTGGCGGACATGGCGGCAGGTGCGAGCCGCTGTCCGAACTACGTCGGGACATAGAACTCCGTAAGGAGGCCTCAGGAAAGGTCGAGGCCACCCGATATCAGGCGGAACTTGCGGGGGGCCTGTACGTCAGGCCGCACACCTATCTTTTCCGGTTTGTTGCCAAACAGCCGCACCGCCGCGAGGTCGGCAGGTGCCAACCTTTCATAGGACCAGATGTCGGGGTTGCCATGGGGGAACAGGCCGCCAAGCACATGAACGGTCTCGCCGTCACGCGCTGTCATCGGGAGCGCCAGCATGTCGGCGCCAATGCGCTGTTCCAGGTCGGTCAGGTAACGGAGGCGAAAGTGTGCAGGTTGCTGTTTGGTCGTCACGGCGGCAAGGGCTTGGGAAATGGCCCCGCGTTCGAAGCGTTCCCATCCGGCGAGGAAATCGCATCCCGTCATATCCTGCTTCAGGAAGCCGCAAAGCCCGGTGCCGGCAAGCCGATAGGTGAAGGTGCGGGCCCCTTGGACAGGTTCCAGGATGAACAGCCAGGGGGCCTGACGATGCATCTGTCTCAAATCGAGATCACTGCGCAACGGGGCTGCGCGCTCCCCTTTGAGCGTCAGCCACGTGTCCAGAAGCAGGCGGGCGCCTGGATGGAGGATCAAATCCTCTTGGCTTCCCCGTGCCTCCCCGCTAACCCACATGTCGTAAACCCTCTCCGGGGATTTTCCCCCCGGTGTTCCAGAATGACCTCACGAGGCTCTCGCTGCAGCCTTTGTGCCAGAAGGAAGTACCAGCGTGTCGGAACACAATTCCCCGCGGGGCAACTGGGCTCCGTCCAAGCCGCCGCCGGCCTTCAATGTTCCCGCCGTCGTGGCGGCGGTCATCGCGGTTTTGGTCGCCGTGCATGCCGGGCTGTGGCTGGCCGGAGAGGACTGGCAGGTCTGGTCGCTCTATGCCCTTTCGTTGATCCCGGCGCGCTTCACCTTTCCGGGCTATCCAATGATCCCGGGCTCCCAGTACTGGACGCTCGCCACCTACATGCTGCTCCATGGCAGCTGGATGCACCTTGTGTTCAACTGCATCTGGCTTTTGATTTTCGGGACACCCGTGGCACGCTATTTTGGCGTCGCGAAGTTTCTGCTGCTCAGCGCTTTTTCGGGAATCATCGGCGGTCTCTGCAGCCTGTTTCTGCACTGGGGGCAGGTGACGATCATCGTGGGCGCTTCAGGAGCGGTGATGGGCCTGATGGGGGCGGCAATTCCGCTCATGTACGGCGTGCGTCTGGCGCATGGCGGCTGGCGGCCGGCATCCATCGGTGAACTGCTGACCAACCGCCGCGCGCTTGTTTTCACGGCCGTCGTGATGGCCATCACGCTCTTTTCGGGAGGCACGGGATGGACCGGAAACTCCTTCATGGCCGACAGTTCCATCGCCTGGGAAGCTCACATCGGCGGGTTCATTGGCGGTATCTTCGCCTTCTACGTGCTGGCACCACGGATGCGGCCTGCCTGATTACGTGCTAGGGTCTCCCCTATCTTGCAGGAAGGAGACTCCCCAATGGCAGTTGCTCACATCCTCAGGCAGAAAGGCTCCGCGGTCTTCACCGTCGAGCTGGAGGCGCCCGTGCAGACGATCGTCAACATGCTGGCAACGCACCGTATTGGCGCCGTTGTGGTTGTCGATCCGCTTGGCAACCTTGTCGGCATCGTTTCGGAGCGTGACGTGGTGCGCGCCATGGCGGGCGATGTTTCGGGTGTCTTTACGAAAACCGCAAATGACATCATGACGGCCAGGGTTCGAACCTGCACGCCCAGCGACTCCGAGGCTGACCTTATGCAGGTGATGACCGAAAACCGTATCCGTCATCTCCCGGTTGTTGCAAATGGACGGCTCGCCGGCATGGTTTCGATCGGTGACGTGGTCAAGTTCCGCATCGAAGCGGTGGAACGTGAGGCTGATCACATGAAGAGTTATATCGCCTCGGCTGGCTGACGCTTACGCCCTGCGCGCTGGCTGTGGTCTTCTAGTAGACGTCCTTCGGATTGAACAGTAGGGCATCGTCGATCACGACGAGGCGGCCGTTTTCGAGACGGCGGTAGAAGCAGGATCGTCGCCCGGTGTGGCAGGCGGCACCCTTGCCCTGGGGATGGGCCTTGACCAGCAGCACGTCCTGGTCGCAGTCGGTGAGGATTTCCACGACCATCAGCGTCTCGCCGGAGGTTTCGCCCTTCTTCCACAGCCTGTTGCGGCTCCGGCTCCAGAAATGGGCTATTCCGGTTTCTTGCGTCAGGCGGAGTGCCTCCGCATTCATGTGAGCGACCATGAGCACGGCATTGTCACGCGCATCGCTCACGATCACCATGATCAGACCGACTGAATCGAACCTCGGCTGAAACCTGTCGGTCTCGTCGAGGTCGGATCTCATTTAGAGGGAGAAGCCGTTGCTCGGCGCACGGACGAGTTCCATGAACCGCGCCTGCAGTACCGGGTTTGTCTTGAACTCGCCGGTGAACTGCGTGGTGATGGTGGCCACGTTGCGTTTGCCGATGCCGCGCATCGACATGCAGGTGTGAACGGCTTCGACCAGCACGGCGACGCCGCGCGGGTTCAGCGATTCGGAAATCGCATTGGCAATCTGCGCCGTCATGGTCTCCTGCGTCTGCAGGCGGCGGGCGAAGATCTCGACCACGCGGGCGAGTTTCGAGATGCCGACGATGGCCGTCTTCGGCAGATAGGCCACATGGACGCGGCCGATGAACGGAGCGATATGGTGCTCGCAGTGCGAGTTGAACTCGATGTCGCGCAGCATGACGATGTCGTCATAGCCACCCACGTCGGTGAAGGTTCGGGAGAGCGCCTCCGCCGGATCGTCCTCATAGCCCGAGAAATATTCGCGGAAGGCCTTGGCTACCCGCTTCGGTGTGTCCAGCAGGCCCTCGCGCTCGGGGTTGTCGCCGGCCCAGGCGAGAAGGGTGCGGACGGCCGCCTCGGCCTCTTCCTGGCTGGGACGCTTCACGGTCTTGGACGGGATCTTCTTGATGACGGCTTCCATAATCCTGACTTCACTTTCCGCATGACAGGCCAGACTTGCACCTGTGAACAAGCCGCCCCCATATCATGGGGCAGGGCCCGCTGGCAAACCACCAAACGACAGTTTCCGGCCAAACGCGATTAGGCTATGATGTTGGAATGATTAACGAGATTTACAATCGTCAGATTCTGGGCTTCGCGGCAGACATACCCCGTTTGCAACGCTTGGCCGCGCCGGACGCCACTGCGGTGGCCATTTCCCGCCTCTGTGGCTCGAAGGTCACGGTTGACCTTGCCATGAAGGACGGGGTGGTCACTGACTTTGGCCAGGAGGTCAAGGCCTGCGCCCTGGGCCAGGCCTCATCCTCGATCATGGCCCGCCACGTGGTCGGCTCCACGGCTCGTGAACTCCGGGAAGTCCGCGACCAGATGCACAGCATGCTGAAGGAGGAGGGCCCGCCCCCAACCGGCAAATGGTCCGACCTCGAGGCGCTGCTGCCAGTGCGCGACTTCAAGGCCCGGCACGCCTCCACGCTCCTCACTTTCGACGCGGTGGTCGACGCGGTCAACCAGATCGAAGCGACGCGGCGTGCGGCCCCCGGCTGACCCCATCCGCTCCGTTGGCCAGCCCACCCGCACCGAGACCACTACCCACCGCCCTTGCGGGCTGTTCTAAGGCCGAGTGGCGACATCCTCTACCTCACCGGCAAGGACGGCCCGCCTGACGAGGAGAGCCCTACTTCCGCTTCTTGTCCTCAATATCCGGCGCATGCGGGAAGCGGGACTTCAAGTCCCGGTCCGTCACGCTCATGTGGTTCCGCGTATACTGCTCGGAGGCATCGCGCAGCGGCTGGAAATCCCATGGGAAATGGTTGCCGTGCTTCAGCGCCTCGAACATCATGTGCCGCGCTTGCTGGCTTTCCAACACGTCACGGTTGACGCGAGGGATATCGAACTTGGTGTTGACCTCGATCCGGAAAGTATTTGCAAGCGGATGCGTCGCGGCAAGGTTCTTCATTTCCAGCGGATCGTCATCGAGATTGTAAAGCTGGTCCGGGTCCGCCGGGGAGTGGATGAACTTCCACGGGCCTCGCCGGAGCATGTACATCGGCGCAATGGCGCCTTCGGCAAGGTACTCGCCCCAGGCGGTGCCTTGCGGGTTCTCCGGCGCGCCCTTCAGCAGCGGGTAGAGCGAGTGCCCGTCCACCGGCCGCGCCAACTGCGCCTTGCCGTCATTGCCGATATCAGCGAGCGTCGGCAAGATATCGGCCAGTGTCACCGGCTCCTTCACGCGGCGCGCCTTGAAGCGCTTGGGGTTCCACACCAGCATCGGCACATGGGCGGAGGGTTCGAGGTAACTCATCTTGTACCAGAGCCCGCGCTCGCCGAGGAAGTCGCCGTGATCGGAGGTGAACACGATCACCGTGTCGTCCAGCTTGCCGGAAGCCTCAAGGGCCGCGATCATCTGCCCGATCAGGTCATCGACATAGGAGACGTTGGCGTAATAGCCATGCCGCGCCTTGCGAAGGTCTCCCTCCGTCACGGTATAGTCGTCCATTGCCGAAACGTCATAGAGCCGCTGGCTGTGGGCATCGAGAGCCGCGCGATCCATGCGTGGAACGGCGGGCAGGTCGATGTCCGTGTCCGTGTAGAGGTCCCAGAACTTCTTGCGCGCCGCGTATGGGTCATGCGGGTGGGTGAAGGACGCCATCAGGCAGAACGGCTTGTCAGGGTCGAAGCGAACATAGTCATAGATCTTGCGGATGGCGAGGAAAGCCACCTCGTCGTCGAACTCAAGCTGGTTGGTGATTTCGGCAATGCCCGGCTGCAGCACCGATGTCATGTTGTGGTACCACCAGTCGATGCGCTCCTGCCGCAGTCGCCAGTCCGGCGTCCAGCCGAAGTCTGCGGGGTAGATGTCGGTGGTCAGCCGCTCCTCGAGGCCATGGAGCTGGTCCGGCCCCACGAAATGCATCTTGCCCGAGAGGCAGGTCTTGTAGCCGGCAAGGCGAAGGTAATGGGCCCAGGTGGGGATGGAGGAGGCGAACTCGGCCGCGTTGTCATAAACCCCGGTGCGCGATGGCAGCAGCCCGTTCATCACCGTGGCGCGGGCAGGCGAGCACAGAGGGCTCGTCGAGTAGGCATTCTCGAACACGACGCCTTCGGCCGCCAGCCGGGAAAGGTTTGGCGTCTGCACCAGCCGGTGCCCATGGAAGGGCAGGAACTGCGCCGCCAGCTGGTCGGCCATGACGAAGAGGATATTGGGTTTTGTGTCAGACATGGCCGCCCTATATGCTGCGCGCACCCAAAATGAAAACTGTTCTTCTGGCCGTCATCCGTTTCTACCAGCTCACTTTATCGGCCCTGATCGGCCGCCGCTGCCGCTATTTACCGACCTGTTCCGACTATGCGAGCGACGCCATCGTCAGGCACGGCGTGAAGCATGGTCTGGCGCTGGCTTTCGCGCGGGCCTGCCGCTGCCATCCCTGGGGCCAGTCGGGCTTCGATCCGGTACCGGAGGTCTATGAAGGTCCGGTCTGGCGCATGAAGGAGCCGCTTGACCCTGAAGGCGACAGCCACTAAATCCTGCATCGCACTCTAAACCATTGATTTCGCTTACCCGCTTTGTTTGCGGGAGTGAGCAGGAGGACACACATGATTTCGCTTACGTTCCCGGACGGCGCCATGCGCCAGGTTGAAGCCGGGGTCTCCGCCCGCGATGTGGCGGCATCCATTTCAAAGTCGCTCGAGAAGAAGGCCGTGGCCGCCGTTGTGAATGGCACGCTGGTCGACCTCGCCGACCCCATCACAACCGATTCCTCGCTACGCATCGTCACGCGCGATGATCCGGAAGCATTGGAACTCATCCGCCACGATACCGCCCACGTGCTG
Source organism: Bradyrhizobiaceae bacterium (assembly GCA_947475225.1). Classification (GTDB taxonomy): domain Bacteria; phylum Pseudomonadota; class Alphaproteobacteria; order Rhizobiales; family Aestuariivirgaceae; genus Aestuariivirga. The sequence continues at coordinate 26,573 of CANJMQ010000021.1, read as the reverse complement.
GCCGAGGCCGTGCAGGAGCTCTTTCCGGGTACGCAGGTAACGATCGGCCCGGTTATCGAGAACGGTTTCTACTACGACTTCTTCCGCAATGAACCCTTCACCACGGAGGACTTCGCGGCGATCGAGAAGAAGATGCGCGAGATCATCCAGCGCGACAAACCCTTTACCAAGACAACGAAGACGCGCGACGAGGCGAAGGATTTCTTCCGCGCCAAGGGCGAGCTCTTCAAGGTGGAGCTCGTGGACGCGATCCCGCAGGGCCAGGACATCAAGTTCTACGACCAGGGCGGCTGGAACGACCTGTGCCGCGGCCCGCACATGACGTCGACCGGAAAGATCGGCAACGCCTTCAAGCTCATGAAGGTGGCCGGCGCCTATTGGCGCGGGGACAGCAAGAACCCGATGCTGACGCGCATCTACGGCACTGCTTGGGCCAACGACAATGACCTCAAGGCCTATCTCCACGCGCTGGAGGAGGCCGAAAAGCGTGATCACCGCAAGCTCGGCCGGGAGATGGACCTGTTCCACTTCCAGGAAGAGGGCCCGGGCGTTGTGTTCTGGCACGCGAAGGGCTGGACGATGTTCCAGCAATTGATCGCCTACATGCGCCGCCGCTTAGCCAAGCTCGACTATGACGAGGTCAACGCACCGCAGCTCCTCGACAAGTCACTGTGGGAAACCTCTGGCCACTGGGGCTGGTACAAGGAGGCGATGTTCGCCGCCACCTCGGCGGGTGAAACGACTGAGGATGACCAGGTTTTCGCCATCAAGCCGATGAACTGCCCCGGCCACGTCCAAATCTTCAAGCATGGCTTGCGCTCGTATCGTGAACTGCCGCTCCGCCTCGCCGAGTTTGGCAACGTCCACCGTTATGAACCGTCTGGTGCGCTCCACGGCCTCATGCGCGTGCGCGGCTTCACGCAGGATGACGCTCACATTTTCTGCACCGAAGATCAGATGAAGGACGAGTGTCTCAAGATCAACGATCTCATCCTCTCCACCTACAAGGACTTCGGCTTCGATCAGATCGTTGTGAAGCTCTCAACGCGCCCTGAAAAGCGCGTGGGCAGCGACGAGGCGTGGGACCGCGCCGAGAGCATCATGTCCAGGGTGCTGGAGCAGATCGCGGCCGACTCCGGCGGCAAGATCAAGACGGCCATCAATCCCGGAGAAGGTGCCTTCTACGGCCCCAAGTTCGAATATGTGCTGCGCGATGCGATTGGCCGCGACTGGCAGTGTGGCACCACGCAGGTGGACTTCAACCTGCCCGAACGCTTTGGGGCCTTCTACATCGGCGCCGATGGCGAGAAGAAGGTGCCGGTGATGATCCACCGCGCCATCTGCGGCTCGATGGAACGTTTCCTCGGCATCCTCATCGAGCATTTTGCGGGGCACTTCCCGCTGTGGCTCGCGCCGACGCAGGTGGTGGTTGCCACCATCACCTCCGAGGGTGACGCCTATGCCATGGAGGTCCGTGATCTTTTGCGCAAGGCAGGGCTGCGCGCTGAGGCCGATCTTCGCAACGAGAAGATCAACTACAAGGTCCGAGAACACTCGGTTGGCAAGGTGCCGGTCATCCTCGTCGTCGGCAAGCGCGAGATGGACGAGCGCGCCGTCAGCGTCCGCCGCCTCGGCTCGCAGGACCAGACCCCGATGAAGCTCGACGCGATCATCTCAGTGCTGAAGGACGAGGCAACCCCGCCAGACCTCAAGCGGGAGTAGGGAGTCAGCCTTCGCTTGGCAGAATCTCGCGGCAACACGCGTCCCCGTTTCCAAACAGTCACCTTGCCGGGGCTTGACCCGGAGTTGCGTTTTTTTGGTCACCAAAAAGGATCGCCCGGTCATGCCGGGCGATGGTGAACACTGCTGATGTGATTTGGTCGCTGATTACTGCGTCGGATCTTCCTGCTGCATGACCACGAAGTTCTTGTCGGTCGTGGTGTCGGGGGTGTTCGGAAGGTCGGTAGTCACGAACAGCAGCCCGATGTGGAAGCCTTTCTTGATGGCGTCAACCACATTGGGCTCGGCGTGTATGCGGTCAATCACCTTGGTGTCGACCTGGCCCGTCTCTCCATGCGCGATGGCGCACCACTTCATGGACCCGTCGGCCACCTTCTCGAGAATGAAAACGTGGTCGCCCAGCGGCTGGTTTGCCGGGGTAATTGTTGCCGGACCTGTGGCAATTGTGGTGCCGTTCTGCAGGACGGTGATGGTCTTGTCGGCGCTGCTCACCAGCACCGAAACAGAAATGGCGTTCGGATCGTCCGGGCTGTTGGCCTGGGCGTTTTTGAGTTTCTGGGCTGCGGTGTTGATGTCATTTTCGGCATCATTGGAGAGGATCAGGCCGGGGTGATCGACGTCGACGGGGTCTGTTGCCGCATTGGCGATGATCACCACCGTGCCGACCTGCGTGACGGTAAAGAGCAGGGCGGAGAAATCGAGCGGCAGCCGCACGCAGCCGTGAGACGCCGGATAGCCCGGCAACTCGCCTGCGTGCAACGCCACGCCGGACCATGTCAGCCGGTTCATGTTCGGCATGGCGGCATTGTTGTAAATGTCGGAGTGGTGGTCCTTGTCCTTCTGGAGGATGGTGAATACGCCAGTGGGCGTCGCGTGCCCCGGCTTGCCGGTTGAACAGGTCGAGACCGCGATGCGGATGCCGTTGCGATAGACAAAAACCCTCTGGTCAGGGATTGACACGATGACCGCCACCGGTCCATCCGGCGAAGATTGAGGTTGCCACGTGTACTGGCCGGGTTTCATGTCCTTGAAATCGATGGTATCGACCAATTGGGCACGCACGGTGCGGCCGGCGATGGTCCAGGCGGTGAACATGACGCCTGCGGCCAGAACCGAGCGGCGTGAGGTGGAAGCGGTTTGCATGGGGGAATCTTTCTTCTCTGTGCTGCCGACGTGGTTCGCACGGTGGCCTGGCGGGCGTCAAGTCAATGGCGGCTGTGGTTCAGTCAGCGAGAAAAACCGGAATTCAGAGCATTTCGATTACAATTCACTTTACCCGGGCTTGACGCGCGTATCCTTTGCTCGGCAAGGACAAAGTGTGTCGGGGTCAAGTCCCGTCAAGGTGAAGAGGAGGGCATCCTGAACCATTCCCTCTCGCGCCACGTATGAAACCACATGAACACCATAATCATCATCGGCGCCACCGGCGGCATCGGCTCCGCCCTCTCCCGCCGGCTCGCGTCCTCGGGCAACATCATCCACGCCATCGGTCGTGACGCCGCCAAGCTGGCCGCCCTTACGGCAGAGATCGGCGGTACCAGCGCTGTTGCCGACGTCACAGATCGCGGGCAACTCGAAGCCGCCATCAAATCGGCAGGTCCCACCGCTTCCGGGCTCGCCTATTGCGTCGGTTCAATCAACCTCAAGCCCGTCTCTCGCATCACGGATGAGGACGTGGAACGTGATTTCCGTCTCAACGCTCTCGGCGCCTTCCAGTCTGTGCAGTTCGCCCTTCCGGCCCTGAAAGCCAGTGGCAGTGCCAGCGTGGTGCTCTTCTCCACCGTTGCCGTGGCGCAGGGTTTTGCGTCTCATGCCTCGATCGGCATGGCCAAGGGCGCTGTCGAGGGTCTCATGCTGTCGCTTGCCGCCGAACTCGCACCAAAGATCCGGGTGAACTGTGTCGCTCCCTCACTCACCAAGACGCCTCTCGCCGCTGCCCTCACCGGCAGTGAGCAAATGGCCGCCGCCATCGCCGCGTTGCACCCGCTGCAGCGATTGGGCGAGGCGGATGACGTGGCCGCCGCAGCTGCCTTCCTGCTCTCGCCCGATTCCGCGTGGATCACGGGCCAGGTGATTGGCGTCGACGGCGGTCGGTCCAGCCTCCGCACCAAGGGTTGACATGCCGCGGGGCGTAAAGAAGTCCGATCTGCCATCAAAGCCCTGCGCCGTCTGTGGCCGCCCCTTCACGTGGCGCAAGAAGTGGGAACGTGACTGGGATAATGTCAAGACCTGTTCCGACCGTTGCCGTGCTGCCCTGAAGAAGGTGAAATGACCACACTCCGCATCGTGCTGGGGGACCAACTCACGCGCAGCCTCGCGAGCCTGCGGGATTACCAGCGCGGAGATACCGTGCTGATGATGGAGGTGGTTGAGGAAGCCACCTACGTGAAGCACCACATGCAGAAGATGGTGCTGATATTCTCCGCCATGCGCCACTTCGCGGATGAACTCAGCCGCCAGGGCTGCAGCGTTGACTACGTTCGCCTTGATGATCCCACCAACACCGGTTCCTTCACCTCAGAGGTGCAACGCGCCATCGCCCGTCACATGCCAACGCGCATTCTGGCAACCGAGCCCGGTGAATGGCGGGTGCTGGAGATGATGAAGGGCTGGGGAGCGGAGGTCCTCTCCGATGACCGCTTCTTCGCCACGCCCGCGTCGTTCGCGGCATGGGCCCTTGGCCGCAAGCAGCTTCGTATGGAGTTCTTCTACCGCGACATGCGCCGGCTCTCAGGCCTGCTGATGGAGGGCGATGATCCAGTGGGCGGCCAGTGGAATTTTGACCATGACAATCGCAAGGCCCTGCCGAAGGATGTGATACCCCCTAATCGTCGGCGGTTCGAGCCCGATGCCATGAGCCGCGAGGTGATGGAGATGGTGGCAGCGCGCTTCCCCGATCACTTTGGTGAGCTTGAGCCCTTCGGCTGGGCCGTGACACGCGATGATGCGCTGGAGGCCCTCGACCATTTCATCTCTCATTGCCTGCCGAGGTTCGGCGACTATCAGGATGCGATGATGCAGGGCAACACCTTCCTCTATCACTCCGTCATTTCGCCCTATCTCAACATCGGTCTCCTTACGCCCCGCGAGATCTGCGACCGTGCTCAGGAGGCCTGGAGCAGGGGGGATGCACCCCTCAATGCGGTTGAGGGCTTCATCCGCCAGATTCTCGGCTGGCGGGAATATGTCCGCGGCCTCTACTGGTTGAAGATGCCTGCCTATGGCGCGAGCAATTTCCTCGAGGCCCACCGCCCGCTGCCCGCCTTTTACTGGTCTGGAAAGACTGACATGAACTGCATGGCGCAGGCGATCGGTGACACGCAGCGCCATGCCTATGCCCATCATATCCAGCGCCTGATGGTGACGGGTAATTTTGCGTTGCTGGCGGGGCTTGAGCCAACCGAGGTGGAGCAATGGTATCTCCTCGTCTATGCCGATGCCTTCGAGTGGGTGGAACTGCCGAACACCCATGGCATGGCGCTCTTCGCCGATGGCGGCGTGATGGCGTCGAAGCCCTATGCGGCTTCCGGCGCCTACATTGACCGCATGTCTGATTATTGTGACGGGTGCCGCTTCAAGCCGGAGGTTAAGCTGGGACCGAAGGCCTGCCCCTTCAACTACCTCTACTGGGACTTCCTCATCCGCAACGAAGCGAAGCTCAAGTCCAACCCACGCATGGCGATGCCATACCGGACGCTGGCGAAGATGGAGGCGGAGCGCAAGGCCGACATCGTGAGGCACGCCGGAAATTTCCTCGCGGCTCTATAGATTTTCGCTATCCCGGCGTAAGCCGAGACGCTGCTTTCTGCCCACGCTCCGACCGCCCATAGCGCTGCCCGACCTTCGCCGGGGTGACCGGATAACGGGGCACAACTTGGTCCTTGAACTGTAATCAATCCCGCTACATATAAGCCTCTGGAAAGCGAGGCTCCATGGAAATCGGCATCTACACCTTCGCGGACGTCGGCCCCGGTGGCTCGCACCCGCAGCGCCTGCGGCAACTGGTGGAGGAGATGGAGCTGGCCGACCAGGTTGGCCTCGACGTCTTCGGGCTTGGCGAGCACCACCGCGCTGACTATGCCGTGTCGTCGCCGGCCGTGGCGCTGGCCGCCGGAGCGGCGCGCACGAAGAACATCCGTCTCACCAGTGCGGTCACCGTGCTGGGCTCCGATGATCCCGTCCGGGTGTTTCAGCAGTACGCAACGCTAGACGGGCTCTCCAGTGGCCGCGCCGAGATCATGGCCGGGCGCGGCTCCTTCATCGAGAGCTTCCCGCTCTTTGGCTATGATCTGAGCGACTATGAAGCGCTCTTCGCCGAGAAGCTCGAGCTTCTCCTCAAACTCATCGACAACGAGACGGTGACATGGCAGGGCGAGCTGCGCCCGAGCCTCGACAAGGTGACGCTCTATCCGCGTCCTGAGCAGCACAGGATACCCTTGTGGATCGCGGTCGGCGGAACGCCGCAGTCGGTGGTGCGGGCCGCGACGCTGGGCTTGCCCATGGCACTAGCCATCATCGGCGGTGACCCCAAGCGCTTCGCGCCCTATTTCGATCTCTACCGCGAGGCTTGGGCGCGCGCCAACCGCAAGCCGGATGAGGCGAAGCTGAGCCTCAACATGCATGGCTTCGTCGCCGACAGCACGGACGCCGCGAAGGACATCTTCTACGAGCCGCACACCGCGGTGATGAACCGCATCGGCAAGGAGCGCGGCTGGCAACCCTCGGGCCGACGTGAGTTCGAGGCCGCCTGCGGGCCGAAGGGCCATCTTCTCATCGGCGATCCGGACCGCGTGGCGGACCGCATCATCGAACTGCACAAGCTGTTCCGCAACGATCGCATCCTCGTGCAAATGGCAATCGGCGCCACGCCGCACAAGGAGCTGCTGCGCGCCATCGAACTGCTCGGCACCAGGGTTGCTCCCAAGGTGAAGGAGGCCACCTCATGAGCCGGCCGCTTGTGCCCGATCCGCCACCGGGCGATGATTTGTATTGCCCGGTAAGAGGATGTCCCGGTCAAGCCGCGGGCAAGGTTAAGCTGGTGTGAGGTGCGGACGCGCGAGCCGTTCTTCTGGCTCAGTTGCCCAGCATGATGTCGCGGACTTCGCCCGCCGCGATGTTGAAGGTGGCGGTGAGCAGCTCCGCGCCCACCGCAGCGCGCGCCGTGTAGGTGCCGGGCAGCAGTGTTACATTTGCGTTGATACCGCCACGCGTGGCGATCGGGCTGCCGGACTGGTCCTCGATGTCCCAGCGCACGGCAGCATTGGGAGCCCCAACGAAGGCCAGCCGCGCCAACCCTGCCTTGTGCGCGATCCTGATGGTGGCCGCGCGGCCCGCCGTCACATGAACATCCGCCACCGCCTTGACGTTGCCGGTCGAGACCTGGCTTTCGACGCGATAGGTGCCCTCGGGCAGTCGGATGATTTCGCCCGGCGTCACCGACACGGCCATCAGCCGCTTGCCGTCCATCGAGAACACGCGCACCCGTGAGGCCACTGGGGGCACGTCGATCTTGCCCAGCTTGGGCTCCACCTTGAGCCCGCCCGCGTCGAGCACCAGGTTGATTTTCAGCCGTGTGGCGGCGGGCAGGCTCACCAGCTTCTCGATCAGTGTCGCGCCATAGCTGGCATCGACAACATAGTCTCCGGGGGCGAGTGACACATCGGCCGTTCCCTCGGTGCCGGAATAGACGGTCACACCATCGGTGTCGCGAATGGTCCACGAAATGTTCTGCTGCAGCGGTCCGCCGCCCGGGGTCAGCCGCGCTGAGAGCTCAAGGCCTTCGCGACCCGGCTGTACCATTTGGATGGCGAGGCCATGGGCTGCCTCCGCGAGGGCTGGGAGGACACCGGTCAAAAGGAAAAACGCCACCGCAAGGGCGGCGGAACGGCCGCGGCTGCGGTGGCGATGAAGCCGTGCACGCGAGTTTTGTTCGTGCAAAGGCAAAGTTCCCTCTCTCCAAGTCGGATGAGCTAATCATGTGGGTTGCAGGTCCGGCAATCCGGATCTTAATGAATGGTTAACGAGGCCTCGGCATTGCCTTTTCCGGGCGCTCCCGCCACACTGCGAAGATCATGCAGCAGTTCAACGATACCTCGTCCATTCTCGCGCTTCTCAAGACCCGCAAGTCCGCCTCGGCCAAGGCCATGGTGGCGCCGGGCCCGACGCCAGAGCAATTGTCCGAGATCCTCAGCTGCGCGGTGCGCGTGCCGGACCACGGCAAGCTGGCTCCCTGGCGCTTCATCCTGTGGGAGGGCGACGCGCGCCAGTCCTTTGGTGACGTGATGAAGGCGCGCTGGCAGGTGCTCCACCCGGAGCATGGCGAGCAGACGCTGGGCTCCGCCTATGGGCTGTTCCTGCGTGCTCCCACCGTGCTGGGCGTCGTTTCGGCCCCCCATGACAATCATAAGATCCCGGTGTGGGAGCAGCAGCTCTCCGCCGCCGCTGTCTGCATGAACATCCTCTATGCCGCCACCGCGTTGGGGCTCGGCTGCCAGTGGAATACCGACTGGGTCGTCTATGATGCCGAGATCGCCAGGGCGATGGGCCTTGCTCCCAATGAAAGGCTAGCCGGCCTCATGTATTTCGGAACCCCCGCCGCGCCTCTCGAGGAGCGTCCACGCCCCGATCCGGCAGCGCTCCTCACGCGCTGGCAGCCGTCATGAAGATCCACGGTGTCCTCTTCGACAAGGATGGCACGCTGATCGACGTCAACGCGACGTGGGTGCCGATCTACCGCGAAGCGCTGAAGCAACTGTTCAGCGTCGACGACGCCGGCGCCGAAGCGCTGATGGTTCAGGCGGGCTATGACCGCGCGACCGGCAAGCTCAAGGCCGGTTCGCCGCTGGCCGGTGGCACCAACCGCGAGATTGCCGCCATCTGGTGGCCAGAACTGAAGGGTGGTGCGCTCGACGCTCATCTTGACCGCCTCGAACACCGCTTCGGGCAGATGGCGCGTGACAGGCTCGTGCCGCTGATGCCGCTCGAACCGATCCTCAGCGATCTCCGCGCGATGGGCCTCAAGCTCGGCGTCGCCACCAATGACAGTCACCTCTCGGCCCGGGCGCACATGGCGGAGGTGGGTGTCATCGCGCATTTCGAAGACATCATCGCGGCGGACACCGTCCCCGTCGCCAAGCCCGCCGGCAACATGATCCGCAGGTTCGCGGCCCTCACCGGACTTCCGGCGGCATCGATCGCCATGGTCGGCGACAACCACCATGACATGGAAGAGGCGCGCAACGGCGGGGCAGGGCTCGCCATCGCGGTGCTCTCCGGCAATGCCGGGCGAGAGGACATCGCGCATCTGGCCGACTACACCATCGACAGCGTGGCCGATCTCCCCGCGCTCTTGCGGAGACTGTGATGTTCTACGACGCCGTGAAGAATGACCATGGCCTTCCCGTTGACCCGTTCAAGGCGATTGTCGCGCCGCGTCCCATTGCCTGGGTTTCGACGCTGTCGCCGGAAGGCGTGGCCAATCTCGCGCCCTACAGCTTCTTCAATGCCTTCTCGCAGTCGCCGCATTACGTGGCCTTCGGCAGTGGTGCCGGCAAGGATTCGATGCGCAACATCGAGGCCACCGGGGAGTTCGTGGTCAACCTCGCCACCTTCGACCTGCGCGAGCAGATGAACGCCAGCTCGGCGCATGTGGCAGCTGACGAGTTCGAGCTGGCCGGACTCGCCAAGGCACCCTGCCGGATCGTCCATCCGCCGCGCGTCGCCGAAAGCCCGGCGGCGCTGGAATGCTGCCTTCACCGGATCGTGGCGCTGCCCGATGACGATGGTCAGTCGGAGAATTTCCTTATCATCGGCCGTGTGCTGGGCATCCACATCGATGACCGCTTCATCCATGAGGGCAGGGTCGATACGGCGGCCATGCGCCCAATTGCCCGGATGGGCTACAGCGAATACGCCACGGTTACCGAGGCTTGGCGCATGCGCCGTCCGGATTAGTCGCTTGCGCATGGTTTCTGGCCGCGACTCACCCCGCACGGTCTGCCAGACGACTCGCCAGACGCCGCATTTCCGCCACTGTGGACAAGCCTGTGAATAACGCCATTTCTCGCTTTGCCTCAACTGTTTACGGCATGTGGAAAAGCTGTGGATAACCTCGTTAACCCCTCATTAACCAGCCCGGCGCAGGTTTTCATCTTGTGGACCAACGGCAGTTGCGCCCGGTTCAGGAGGATTCGGAGAGGTTTGTGGGCATGACCAGGTGTCTGCTGATTGATGTGGAGGGCGGGGGACGACAGCATCTCGGTGAGATGCTGTCTGGCCTTGGGCTCGAGACGTCCCTCACCAGCGGGGCCGAAGAGGCTATGCGTTTTTGTAACGACAATTCGCCTGATGTCGTCATGTTGTCGGCCCGCGCCAACGGCGGCGCGCCCAGGGATTTCGTCAAGCGCCTGCGCATGGCGGCGCGCGGCAAGCCGCCGGTGGTCTTCCTCTTTGCCGAGACGCCGGATACCGAGATGTTTGGCCAGACCATCCTTGAAGGGGCCGCTGACGTGCTGATGATGCCGCTGGACCGCGACATCCTGCACTTCAAACTGCGCCAGGCCGGCATCGCCGTCTGATTCCCGCCGCAATGGCCTGAGAGAGGCGAGACATGAACAACGCCTCCCTCTGGGTCCTTCTCGCCAGCGTCGCCATGCTCTGCCTTGGTCACGGTCTCAACGGTTCGCTCGTGTCACTTGCCGCTGACCACGCCCATTTCTCGACATCCACCACCGGTTTGGTGATGGCTGGTTATTCGGCTGGCATGTTGCTCTCCACCTTTGCCGCCCCGCGGCTCGTCAAGAGCGTCGGTCATGTGCGCACGTTCGGCGGGCTTGCCTCCATCGTGTCCACGGTGGTGCTGCTGTTCCCGCTGTGGGTCAACCCCGGCTTCTGGTTCCTGCTGCGCATTCTCACCGGGCTCTGCGTCTCCGGCATGTATATCGTCTGCGAGAGCTGGCTCAACGCGGCGTCGACCAACCGCAACCGTGGCCAGATGCTGTCGTTCTACATGATCGTCACCTACGGCGCGCTTGGCCTTGGGCAATTGTTGCTCAATGTCACCGACCAGTCGGGTTACGCGCGCTTCATCGTCGTTTCGTGCCTGCTCTCCATGTCCCTCGTGCCGTTGATCCTCGTTCCATCGCAGCAGCCGAGCGTCGAAGGGGCCAGGAGCGTGAAAATCGCCGATATCTGGCATGCCTCGCCGCTCGCCGTGGCCGGCGTCATCGCCTGCGGACTGGGGCAGAGCGCCTTTTTCGCACTGGGCGTCATATTCGGTATGGCCAAGGGGCTGCCGCTGGTCTGGGTGTCGATCATGATGGCGCTGCCACCCTTCGGTGTCATCCTCTCGCAATACCCCATCGGCTGGGTGTCGGACCGCATCGACCGGCGCACCATCATCATGCTGCTCAGCCTCGCCGCGGCCGTTGTCCCGGCAATCATTCTCGCGGGTGGCTACTATGTCACCTGGTTCATGCTCATCGGCTTGATGACCCTGTTCGGCATCGTGTCACTTCCCATCTATTCGCTCGTCATCGCCCACGCCAACGACCACCTCCGCAAGGAGCAGGTGCTGGGCGCGTCTGCCAAGCTCGTGCTGCTCTATGGCGTGGGCTCTATCATCGGCCCCATCCTCGCGGGCTGGCTGATGAGCGAGATCGGTCAGGCGGGCTTCCTGATCTTCATGATCGTCGTCAACGGCGCTCTCGCCGGCTTCGCCTTCTGGCGAAACTGGCGTCACCCCGACCACATCAAGGCCCATGGGCGCGACGTGATGTCGGTGAGCCCGGTGTCCACCCCTGGCAACGCGCCGTTGCTGCAGGACTGATCACGCCGGAGCTGGCAGGGCTCATCTCGAGAGTCCCTGCGCGCGTCGCCCGCTGCCACGCGTCCACACGCTCCAGTCGGTATGGTGAACCAAAAATTAAACCTCAGCCGCCATCATGGGTGGTGGAGACTCACATCATGCATCACAACGAAAAGCAGGAACCCACCTTCGGGCTCGACATCCAGGTGTTCATGGATGTCATAGCCTGCGGCGATGCGCGGCGGCGCACCAGCCTCGCGCTGCAGATCGCGCGGTTCCTGGCAGATCCGGCAACACTGGCCGGCGAGCGCGAGCAGGTCATGCCAGCTGCCCGACGCCTCGCGGCGGATGAGGATTTTTCCGTGCGCCGCGCCTTCGTGGAGGCACTGTCCCGCCTCGAAACCCTCGATGCCGATCTCCTGTTCACCATTGTCTCGGATGATGAGGATATAGCGCTGCCCTTCCTCAGCCAGACGCCCGCTCTCGATTCGCTGCGCATGCTCGCCGTGCTGCGCGCCGGTGGGCAGGCCCACCAGGCCGTTATCGCAACCCGCCCCGATCTTTCGCGAGAGGCAGTCGAGGTGATCACCCGGGAACTGTCGCTTCCGGTCAACGCTTTGCTTCTTGAGAACCCAGCGGTGAAGTTCATGCCGGAGCAATTTCGCACCCTTTACCAGCGCTTCGGCGCGGAGAGGGAGATTCTGGATCTGCTGCTTGAAAGGCCAGACCTGCCGCCGGTCATCCGGATCGTACAGGCCCGCCGCGCCGCCTCCAACATCCACACGCTTCTTGCGGAGCACGACTGGCTTCCATCGGCACAGGCCGCCGAACTGGTGGTGGACGCCGAGGAAACCACCACGCTCGATATCCTCAGCAACGCCGGGCCGCATGATCTGCCCCAAGCTGTTGCCTTCCTGCTCGGCAATGAGATGCTGACGCCCTCGCTCATTGTCCACGCTGCCTGTCAGGGTGCCATGCACGTGGTTGCCGAATGTCTCGTCAGCCTGTCGGGGCTGCCGCGTCGCCGCGTCGAGGAGCAGATGTACGCGCGCGGCAAGTTCAAGTCCCTGCACACCCGTTGTGGCCTGCCGAAAAGCTGCTACTGGACGCTTCAGGCCGCCTGCGACGTCGCGGGCGACGAGCAGGAAGACGGGCTCCACCTCTCGGCGGATGAGTTCGGCGCCATGATTATCGAGAATATCCTCACCCGCTACGAGGCTATGCCGCTCTCCGAGCAGCCCCGCAACCTGAACTTGGTCGGCCGCTACGCCGCCCAGAAGACAAGGCATCTGGCGGCAAGGCTGCGGGCCGATCTGCAACGGGCAGCGTAAACGTCGCGCGGCGCCGCCTTTCGCCATTCTGCAGTCAGGACCAGTCACATAGTTCATCACCGCACGGCTTGATCCAGCGATGATAAGTGGCGAAGCACAGCGTGGCTTCGCCCCCTAGAACCTGAACTGCTCCCTCAGCACCCGCTCCGCCAGGCTATGGCCCGGGTCGAACAGGATGCGCGCGGCGTGCTTTGTGTCCTGCTCAATTTCCACCTGCCGCACGTGGCGCACTTCCACGTGGTCGGCCACCGCGGCCACCGGGCGCTTGTCGCCTTCGACGATGGTGATCGTCACCTTGGCCGCTGAGGGCAGGATGGCGCCGCGCCAGCCGCGCGGGCGGAAGGCGCTGATCGGGGTCAACGCGAGGAGGTCCGAGTTGATTGGCAGGATCGGTCCGTGGGCGGACAAGTTATAGGCCGTGCTACCGGCGGGGGTCGCCACCAGCACGCCGTCGCAGGTCAACTCGTCCAGCCGCGTCTTGTCGTCAATGGCGATCATCAGCTTAGCCGCCTGGTGGCGCTGGCGGAGCAGTGAAACCTCGTTGAAGGCAATGGCCCGGTGGGTCTTTCCGGTCTCGTCAACTGCCGTCATTGCCAGCGGGTGGATGGTGGTGAGTTCCGCCGCCGCCAGCCGCTCCAGCAGCCCGTCGGCCGCATAGTCGTTCATCAGGAAGCCAACCGTGCCCCGGTTCATGCCGTAGATCGGAATAGCGGTGGAGACGAAACGGTGAAGCGCCTGCAGCATCAACCCGTCGCCGCCGAGCGCCACCACGCAGTCGGCCTTGTCCGGGTCGGCGTTGCCGTGCAGCGCCGTGAGGGTCTTCACGGCCTCGCGGGCTTCGGGTGAATCCGACGCGAGGAAGGCGATCGAGCGGAAGGTCATGCCGTTTTCACCGCGTTGACAGGTCAGGTGATTGCCTACATTGAAGGCCAGTCCTTTGGCAACCCTGAGAAAACCCGCCCCGCATGCGCGACATCATCATGTGCTCGACCTGCAAGTTCTCGGCGACCGAGAAGCTGGCTCCCGACGGTCGCACCGGCGGCGAGACACTGATCGCCCACATGGCAGACGCCATCGCCGCCAGGGGCATCGAGCTTCCCGTTGTCAGCCAGGCTTGCCTGTGGAACTGCAGGCGCCACTGTTCCGTGGTCCTGCGCGATGGCGCGCGCTTCACCTATTTCACCGGCGACCATGAACCCTCGCGCGAACAGGCGGAGGCCATCCTCGACTGGTTCGCCCTCCATGAGCAGTCGGAGAGCGGCGAAGTGTCGTTTCGCCAGTGGCCCGACCGGATGAGGGGCCATTTCATTGCCCGCATCCCCAGGGCTCCGGCATGAGCAATCTGACCCTCGTCTTGGGCGGCGCCCGCTCCGGCAAGAGCCGTTTTGCCGAAACACTTGCCCGGCAGCACGGCGGTCCCAGGACCTACATCGCCACCGCAGAGGCGTTCGATGAAGAGATGCGCCAGCGCATCGCCCGGCACCGGGCCCAGCGGGCGGGGGATGGCTGGGTTACGATCGAGTCGATACTTGACCCCGCTTCTGCGCTCCCGGGCGAAGGACTCGTGCTGCTCGATTGCGTCACAGTCTGGCTCGGAAACCTCATGCACCATGGTCGGGACATCACGTCCGAGGTGGCCAGCCTTTGTGCAGCGCTTGAGGCCTGCCCTGCGCAGGTCATTCTCGTCTCCAACGAGGTTGGTTTGTCCATCGTGCCGGAGAACGCTATGGCCCGCCGCTTCCGGGATGAGCAGGGCCTTGCCAATCAGTCGTTCGCAGCGATTGCTGACAACGTTTACTTCATCGCTGCCGGGTTGCCACTCAAGCTCAAGGGTTGATGTCTACCGCGGCAACGAAAAGCGACACCAAAAGCATGCCAAGAAACAACAACCACATTGCGCGGGACAACACGCGCAAGCCACGCTGGATGTCATCGCGGGTGATGTTGTCCCGGCCGTCGCCCATGTAGGGCAGTTCAACCATTTCTCCATCGTAGAGCCGCGAGCCTCCGAAGCGGACGCCCAGCGCCGCCGCCATCGCCGCCTCCGGCCAGCCCGCATTGGGGGACTGGTGCTTCGGCGCATCCCGTTGCATGACTTGGACAATTTCCCCGAACCGTGACGGATCGGCCGCCGCGAAAAGAAACCCCGTGAGGCGCGAAGCAGGCAGGTTCACAAGGTCGTCCAGCCGCGCCGCTGCCCAGCCAAACCACTGATATTTCTCATTCTTATGCCCAATCATCGAGTCAGCGGTGTTGATCGCCTTGTACATCACGATGCCCGGCAGCCCGAGCAGTGCATACCACAGCACCGGCGCCACGACCCCGTCCGAGGCATTCTCTGCCAGGCTTTCAAGTGCTGCCTTCGCCACCCCGGCCTCGTCCAGTTCGGCTGGGTCGCGCCCCACGATCAGGCTCACCTTCTGCCGCCCCTCGGCGAGTGAGCGGCCGAGCCCGTCATAGACGGCAACCACATGATCTTTCAGTGATTTCTGCGCAATCAGCGTGGTCGCCAGCAAGGCCTCCGCGAGCCAGCCGTACGGCCAATGGGTGAGGATCCGCGACAGGTAGTAGCTGGGTATGAACACCGCCACCATCAGGCTGGCCACCGCCAGGGCCCCGCGCACCCGTCCTTCCTGCGGTGAAACGCCTCGTATATTCAATTGTTTGTCGAGCCAGTCGATGAGCCTTCCGATCCACACCACGGGGTGGCTGATGCGGTCGAACAGAGGCTTTGGGTAGCCCGCGAAGCGCTCGATCAGCAGCGCCCAGGCAGCGCGCCCGAAGACCAGCATCGGCCAACCCGTCACAACTCCCTCGCCAGCGACAGGATAAGATCGAGATCCAGATTGGCTTCAAGATGCTCCGCAAGCTGGTCCAGCACGCGTTCGATAGTCTCCTCGAAGCGCAGTTCGCTTGCCTGAACACCGAGTGATATCAGGAATTTGGATCTGAAATCATCGCTGCTGAAGCAGCCATGGAGGTAGCTCCCCATCACCTGCCCGGATGCGCTGATCGCCCCGTCCTGTCGACCTCCAAGGAGTGCGAATGGGCGCGTGCAATCCGGACCCGAGGTGGTCCCGAGATGGATTTCGTACCCTTCCACCACCGCACCGCTGGGCACATGGATGCCGGCGATGCGGGTCAGTGTCTTGTCGGAGACCAGGGTGGTTTCGACGTTCAGCAACCCCAGGCCCGGCACTCTGCCGGGTTTTCCCTCAAGGCCAAGCGGGTCGCTCACGAATTTGCCCAGCATCTGGTATCCGCCGCACAGCCCCAGCACCAGGCCGCCGCGTCGCACATGGGCGAGAAGGTCGATATCCCAGCCCTCGTTCCGCAGTGCTACAAGATCAGAAACCGTTGATTTTGAACCAGGAATGATCACGAGACGGCTATCGGCGGGGATTGGCTCCCCCGGTTGTACGAAGGTCAGCGTCACGCCCGGCTCGAGGCGCAATGGATCAAGGTCGTCGAAATTGGCGATCCGAGGCAAACGAAGAACTGAAATTCGTATTCCAATTTCGGAAGTTGTGAGTATATCCTCAAGAGCTACCGCATCTTCGGCGGGTAGGTTTCGGGCCGCTGCGAAGTGTGGCACAATTCCCACACACGGGGTTCCGGTGCGGTTCTCGAGGAAATCCAATCCTTCTGAAAACAGTTCCGGATCACCGTGGAACTTGTTGATCAAAAAACCTTTTAAACGATTTCGATCCGACTGTGGCAGAATGTCGAATGTCCCCGCGATCGAGGCGATCACGCCACCGCGGTGAATGTCACCGATCAGGATGGCAGGCAGGTCCGCCGCCTCCGCGAAGCCCATATTGGCGAGGTCACCATCGCGAAGATTGATCTCGCCCGGGCTGCCCGCGCCTTCCACCAGCACCAGGTCAGCCAGCCCGGAAACCTTATGAAAGCTCTCAAGACATGCTTCCATATAATTCATTCGACTACGGAAATACTCCCGCGCCGTCATTGAGGACTGGCGCTTTCCCTGCACGATGACCTGCGCGCCGGTCGTGGTCTCGGGCTTCAGCAGGATCGGGTTCATATGCACCGACGGCGGAACCCTTGCCGCCCGGGCCTGCAGGGCCTGGGCCCTGCCGATCTCGCCGCCGTCGGCCGTCACTGCCGCATTGTTGGACATGTTCTGCGGCTTGAAGGGCTGGACCCTTAAGCCCCTGTTCGCAAAGGCTCTTGCCAGCCCGGACACGATCAACGACTTGCCGACGTCGGAGCCCGTACCCATGATCATTATGGCCCGGGTCATGGTGCCACCGCGATCACATGGCCATAGGAGCCCATGACACGCCCACGCCGCAATCCCATGTTCTCCAATACATTTCCTGCCGCATCCCGCGCTCCGAACAGGCGGTCGGCGGGGCCTTCGGAAACCACCGTGGAGTAGTGGAACTCATGCGCCGTCAGCCTGCCGTTCCAAGGGCCTCCGGTCAGTGGTTCGAGTTGCCGGTAGCCGAGATGCAGCTTCCGACTGGCGAAACTCGTCGTCACCGGCAGAAGCCCCGCCATGACATGGCTTATACCATTGGAATCAATTAGGTTGTCGCCCAGAACCATGTAGCCTCCGCACTCTCCGTAGATGAGGCCTCGGTGGTGGCGGAGCCCGTTGAGGAAGCGGGCGTTCCCGGCGATTCGTCCCGCTTGGAGTTCGGGGTAGCCGCCCGGCAGGAACACCGCTTCTGCTGTTTCATCGGGTGCCTCATCGGCCAGCGGCGAGAAGAAGGAAAGTGATGCACCCTGACACTGCCAGCCGTCCAGCAAGTGGCTATAAGCAAAAGAAAAAGCATCATCTCGCGCAACCGCGATGGAAGGCGCAAGTGGTGGCACGACGGGCGTTCCATAGCCTACCGCCAGGGGCCTGGCCAGATCGAGAATCCGTTCCAGCGCGCTCTTGTGGTTCAACCGTAGCGCGGTAGCCTCGATGAAGGCCTCGAGATCGCCGCTCTCCTGAGCCTGCACCAATCCGAGGTGTCGGGAGGGCCAGGCCAACGCCTCGTCGTTCCTGAGGGCCATCAACACCTGTGCGCCGAGGGCCTCGCGCAGCAACATTTCATGGCGGTCGCTGGCAGTCCGATTGAGGATTACGCCTGCGAAGTCCAAGTCCTTGCGGTAGCTCGCGAAACCATGCACCAGCGCGGCCGCAGACTGGGCCTGATGGCGGCAATCCAGCGTGAAGAGCACAGGCAGCCCCAGCATCACGGCCAGGTCGGCAGTCGAACCCTTGGCCCCGCGCGGCCCGTCGAACAGGCCCATGACGCCCTCGATGATCACAAGGTCGGCATCCCGCGCCAGCTCAGTGACCAATCCATTGATCTGGCCGACGTTCATGGCCCAGGGGTCGAGGTTGTAGCAGGCCCTGCCGGTGGCGGCTTGGTGGAAGCGCGGGTCAATGTAGTCCGGGCCTACCTTGGCTGAGGCAACGCGCACTCCCGCATTTCGGAAGGCCCTGAGAAGCCCGAGTGTAATCAGTGTTTTGCCGCTGCCGGAGGAGGGCGCCGCGACGACGATGGCCTTAGCCAACCGGGTTCTCCCGCAGGGGCCCCTTGTACCAGTCCAGCAGGCTCCGCCAGTCGGCCGCCTTGCCCACCACAACGATGGCCGGCGTCGGCGGTTCATTGGCAGCCACAAAGTGTCCCGCCCCGCCCAGCGTCGTGGAGGACACTTCCTGATGCGGCATGGAGGCGTTGGACACGATGGTCACCGGATCATCGACAGATCGTCCGCCTGCCATCAGTGCGGCGGCGATCTCGCCCAGGTGCTTGACGGCCATATACATGACGATGACGGGGGAGGCCAAAGCGACGGCGCTCCAGTTTACGCTGGCCGGCATCTGGCCGGTGGCGTCATGGCCGGTCAGGAAAATCACGGAATGGTTGGTATCACGGTGGGTTGCGGGCATTCCCGCATAGGCCAGTCCGCCAATTCCGGCAGTGATTCCCGGCACGATCCGAAAGGGTATCCGGGAGGACGCCAGGTGCTGACATTCCTCGCCGCCACGCCCGAACATAAAGGGGTCACCGCCCTTAAGCCGCAGCACGCGCTTACCCGCATGCGCCAGTTCGATGAGGCGCAGGGTGATGTCCTTCTGTGTCGGGGAGGGCTTGCCGCCACGCTTTCCGGCATACTCGAGTTCGGCGCCAACCTTTACCCAGCGCAGGATGTCAGGGTTTACCAGCGCATCGTAAACGACCACGTCGCACGTCTGTAGCGCGTGGTAGCACATCAGCGACATCAAACCCGGAGCCCCGGGGCCTGCGCCCACCAGCCATACCCAGCCCGGCTCGAAGCTGGGGAAGGTCTCGGCGTCCAGCCGGGCAAAGCCCGTCTTTTGCTCGTCCGAGTTCACCCAGTCGCCAATCCTTTTCGTTGGTCCAAGTCCCATGGCAGCCTTATACAGTGGCCTCATGCGAAGAGAGAAGCCCGAAGGCGAGTTAAGACGTGGCTGGACAACGGGCGCATGCGCAACGGCGGCAGTGAAGGCGGCATTTGCGGCATTGCAAACGGGAGAATTCCCCGATCCGGTCTCGATTACCCTTCCAAAGGGTGAAACGCCTGCCTTTCCATTGGCACTTGAGCAAAGAGGCGACGGCTGGGCGCGGGCTGGAATCATCAAGGATGCGGGCGACGACCCCGATGTCACCCATGGCTGTATGGTTGTGGCGACGGTCCGCGACGGTGGTGAGGGCATCCGGTTCAGGGCCGGGCCGGGAGTTGGCGTGGTCACCAAGGCCGGGCTTCCCATCCCGCCGGGCGAGCCCGCCATCAACCCGGTGCCGCGTCAGATGATGCGATCGGTTATCGTCGAAATGGGTGGAACCGACGTTGAAATCGAAATCTCCATCCCTGGCGGCGAAGCGCTGGCTGGAAAGACCTGGAACCCGCGGCTCGGCATCATCGGAGGTCTCTCGATCCTTGGTACCACCGGTATCGTGCACCCGTTCTCCTGTGCGGCTTGGATATCCTCGATCCATCGTGGCATCGATGTTGCCCGCGCCATGGGCCTGCAGCATGTCGCAGGCTGCACGGGGTCGACGTCTGAGGATGCGGTTCGCGCCCATTATGGGCTGCCGCTGGAAGCCATGCTCGATATGGGCGATTTCGCTGGCGGCCTGTTGAAGTATCTCCGCACCCACCCGGTCGGGCGGATCACCATCGCTGGTGGCTTTGGAAAGATCAGCAAACTGGGCCAGGGCGCGCTCGACCTCCATTCGGGGCGTTCGCAGGTGGACCTCGACTGGCTTGCTGAGCAATGCCCAGAGTTGCCACGCCCCAGGGTTCTCGCAGCCAACACAGCGCAGGAAGTGTTGGAAATGGCCGGTGGGATTGATCTCGCGCAGCGCGTCGCCGGGGCAGGTCTCGCGACGGTGCGGGACGTGTTGAAGGATGCGCCGGTGGTTTCCGATGTAATCATCGTGTCGCGGCAGGGTGAGATCATCGCCCATGCGATCTGACCGCATTCTTATCCTTGGCGGCACGCGCGATGCGCGAGAAATCGCAGATGAGCTGGTCGCGGCGGGCCGCAACGTGGTGACATCTCTTGCTGGTGTCACCGAGCAGCCCGTCTTGCCGTCCGGCGAAGTTCGGGTTGGTGGCTTCGGCGGTGTGGTCGGATTGAAATCCTATCTTGAATCCGGTCACATAGGCTTGGTCATCGATGCCACCCATCCCTTTGCCGCGCGCATGTCTGTCCAGGCATTCGAGGCATGCCATGCCATTGGTGTGCTGCTCATCCGCTTCGAGCGCTCGCCGTGGGTCGCGGGAGAGGATGATGATTGGACCTATAGTCCCTCGGCCGCAGAGGCTGCCAGTGCTGTTCCCAGCGGCGCACGTGTTCTGCTCACCACCGGCCGCAAGGACCTGCAACCCTTCTTCGACCGGCAGGACATATCCGGTATTGCCCGCATGATCGAGGCGTCTCCTGTCGCTCCCCCATGCAACTGGCAAATTCTGCGCGAGCGCCCGCCCTTCAGCTTTGCCGGAGAGTTGACTTTGATGTCTGAGAATGCCGTCACCCACCTCGTCACCAAGAATGCTGGTGGCACCTCCACTAATGCCAAATTGTTGGCGGCGCGGGAGCGGAAAATTCCCGTGTTCATGATCAACCGCCCAAGTAAGCCGGTCGTCCGCAGTTTCGGAGCAATCGGTAAACTGGTATCGGCTGTGGGAGGGGTGCTTTCTCCTTGACCTCCTACCGGTTTTCCGATTGTTTTGGTGGCCAACCAGGGGACTCATTCGCCCCTCGGGCGGTCTAAATTGTCGTCAGGGCGGCGCAGCCTGTGCTGCACAGGTCAAAAAGAGGAATCTCAATGAAGAACAAGCTCTTAACCCTCATGCTCGGCGCGGCTGCAAGTCTGGTGCTTGCCGGTGCGGCTAGCGCGGGCACTCTGGATGATGTGCGCCAGCACGGGTTCGTGCAGTGCGGCGTGAGCCAGGGGCTGATGGGCTTTTCGGTGCCCGATGCACAGAACAACTGGACAGGTATGGACGTCGACTTCTGCCGCGCCATCGCCGCTGCCGTGCTGGGTGATGGTACAAAGGTGAAGTTCACGCCTCTCACCGCCAAGGAGCGCTTCACCGCGCTGCAATCGGGCGAGATCGACGTCCTCTCGCGCAACACCACCTGGACGATGAGTCGTGATACTTCGCTCGGCCTGAAGTTCGCCGGGATCATGTATTATGACGGCCAGGGCTTCATCGTGAACAAGACCAAGCACCCCAACGTCGCTTCGGTGAAGGATCTTGGCGGCGCAACCGTCTGTACACAGTCCGGCACCACGACGGAACTCAACATCGCGGACTATTTCAAGTCCCACAAGATGGACTACAAGCTTCTGACCTTCGAAAAGAATGACGAAGCAATCGCAGCCTATCAGGACGGCCGGTGCGACTCATACTCCACGGACCAGTCCGGCCTCTATGCGCAGCGCCTGAAGATGCAGAGCCCCGACGATAACGTGGTGCTGCCAGAGATCATTTCAAAGGAACCGCTTGGTCCCGTCGTTCGGCAGGGTGATGATGCCTGGTTCAACATCGTAAAGTGGGTCTATTTTGCGCTCGTGAACGCCGAGGAACTTGGCATCACCTCGAAAAACGTCGATGAAATGAAGGCGACATCGACCGATCCGGAAGTGAAGCGTCTCCTCGGCGCGACGTCGGATGATGGCACTGCCGCTGGCTTCGGCATCGGCATGGGCATCGACGAGTCTTGGGCTTTCGACGCGCTCAAGCAGGTGGGCAACTATGGCGAAATCTTCGATCGCAATGTCGGCAAGGACTCGCCTCTTAAGATTGCCCGAGGCAAGAACGAGTTGTGGATGAACGGCGGCCTTCAATACGCTCCGCCGGTTCGCTGATCGTCACTTCAATACTGGAAACCCGGGGCAACGCTCCGGGTTTCGTGTTTTCGCGCTACGGCAAGTGAGGTTGCGTACCCATGAGCCTTGAGTTGACTGCAGGCCTTCAGAAACGCTCGTTTTGGAACAATGGCCGTGTGCGCGGTTACGCACTTCAGGCCTTGGTTTTGTTGATCCTTGGCGGCCTGGTCTACGACCTGATCATCAATACCGCGAACAACATGGCCAACCGGCACATTGTCTCTGGATTCGATTTCCTGTGGCGGAAAGCGGGTTTCGAGGTGTCGTTCTCGCTGATTCCGTATTCGGGCGAGGACAATTACGCCCGGGCCTTAATGGTGGGGTTTTTCAATACGTTACTGGTATCGGCCGTGGGCATCGTGGTGGCGACGGTGCTGGGTTTGGTGATCGGCTTGATGCGGTTGTCGCGCAATTGGCTCGCCTCCCACATTGCCTTGGGCTACATCGAACTCGTCCGGAATGTGCCGTTGCTGCTGCAGCTTTTCATCTGGTACAGGCTTGTGCTGACGCCGCTGCCACAAGCCAAGGACGCGATTGCAATCGGGTCCGTGACGCTTTCCAACAAGGGACTGACGATGCCCGCCCCGGTATTTGGTGATGGCGCGTGGATGGTTTTGGTTGGTTTTTTCGTTGCCGTCGGAGCATCCGTGTTGCTCTCGCGATGGGGTAGACGTCAACAGGAAGTAACGGGTCGAAAGTTGCCCACGGGCATGCTGTCCGTGTTGCTCTCTGTTGCTTTTCCGTTGTTGTTTCTTGCCGCCGTTGGTTGGCCCGTGAGCTTCGATTATCCGGTGAAGGGCAACTTCGGTTTTTCGGGCGGCATGACGCTTGTGCCTGAATTCATGGCACTCCTGCTGGCCCTGTCGATTTACACGGCAGCCTTCATCGCGGAGGCGGTGCGGGCCGGCATCATGGCAGTGTCCAAGGGGCAGGGTGAGGCCGCCGCCGCGCTGGGCCTGAAGCCCGGCCTTGCCATGCGCCTCGTGGTGCTGCCGCAGGCGCTGCGGGTAATCATCCCGCCGCTGACCAGCCAGTACCTGAACCTGACCAAGAACTCCTCCCTTGCGGTGGCCATCGGTTATCCTGACCTTGTCTCGACGGGCGGCACGGTCCTCGGCCAGACGGGGCAAGCGATCGAGGTGGTGCTGATCTGGATGGTTGTCTACCTGAGCCTCAGCCTGCTCACCTCGGGCTTCATGAACTGGTTCAACGCCCGCCACCGTCTGGTGGGGAGGTGAGGCCATGAGCATGGCCTATGTGAGGGACCGCGACGCGCCACTGAGGGCGCCACCCGTCGGAACGGCCGGTGCTCTGGGCTGGCTCCGTGAGAATCTTTTCTCAAGCCTTGGCAACAGCCTCCTGACGCTTCTGCTGGCAGTGGCAATTGGATACATTGCCTGGGGTGTCCTCGACTGGGCGGTGCTGCGCGCCGTATGGACGGGGGCTGACCGTGCAGCCTGCGCCATCAACAATGCCGGGGCTTGCTGGCCCTTCGTGTGGGAGAAGTTCCCGCAATGGATTTTCGGCTTCTATCCGATCAGTGAACGCTGGCGGCCGGTGACGGCCTTCCTGATCGGCGCGGCGGCGCTGGTGCCAATGCTGATGCCGGGCTTGGGGGCGAAGAAGTCGAACGCGCTGTTCCTGCTGGTCGTCTACCCGGTCATTGCCTTCGAGTTGCTGGCGGGTGGGCTGTTTGGGCTCCCGGAGGTCGAGACCACGAGTTGGGGTGGACTCACGGTGACGCTGGTGGTGGCGGTGACCGGCATCGTGTTCTCGCTGCCGCTCGGCATATTGCTGGCGCTGGGGCGCCAGTCGAGTCTCCCCATCATCCGCTCGGCTTCGGTTGCATTCATCGAGATCTGGCGCGGCGTGCCGCTGGTCACCGTGCTGTTCATGGCAAGCGTCATGCTGCCGCTGTTCCTTCCCAACGGGGTCAGCCTCGACAAGCTGATGCGGGCCATCGTGGGCCTGTCGCTGTTCGCCTCGGCCTATATGGCGGAGGCGGTGCGGGGCGGGCTGCAGGCGGTGACCAAGGGGCAGACGGAGGCGGGGCTTGCGCTGGGCCTCAGCCGCTGGCAGACGACGCTGAAGATCGTGCTGCCGCAGGCGCTGCGCATCTCGATCCCCAATATCGTCGGGATCTTCATCGGACTGTTCAAGGACACGACGCTGGTGCTGGTGGTTTCGATCTATGACTTCCTCGGCATCATCAATGCCGGGCTGCAGGACGCGAAGTGGGCGGCACCGCAAACCGCCAACACCGGCTATTTCGTCGCGGCGCTGGTCTATTTCGCCTTCTGCTTCGCAATGTCGCGCTATGCGCTCTTTACCGAGCGGCGCCTCGAACCGGCAGGCCGGCGTTGATGCCGCAAACCGCTGTCCAGTTCATCGGCGTCAACAAGTGGTTCGGCAGTTTCCATGTGCTGCGTGATATCAACCTCGATGTGGCGCAGGGCGAGCGGATCGTGGTCTGCGGTCCATCGGGCTCCGGCAAGTCGACGCTGATCCGTTGTATCAACCGGCTGGAGCAGCACCAGGAAGGCCGCATCATCGTCGACGGCGTCGAGATCAACGACGACATCAAGGCGATCGAGGAGGTACGGCGCGACGTTGGCATGGTGTTCCAGCACTTCAACCTGTTTCCGCACCTGACGGTTCTGGAAAACTGTACGCTGGCCCCAATCTGGGTGCGGAAGCTGCCGAAGCGCGAGGCGGATGCGCTGGCCATGAGGTTCCTGGAGCGGGTTCGCATCCCCGAGCAGTCCAACAAGTATCCGGGCCAACTGTCGGGTGGCCAGCAGCAGCGCGTGGCCATCGCTCGTGCGCTGTGCATGACACCCAACATCATGCTGTTCGACGAGCCGACGTCCGCGCTGGACCCCGAGATGGTGAAAGAGGTACTCGACACCATGGTGACGCTTGCCAGCGAGGGCATGACCATGCTGGTTGTCACTCATGAAATGGGTTTTGCCCGGCAGGTCGCCGACCGGGTGATCTTCATGGACCAGGGCCAGATCGTTGAAATGAATGCGCCGAAGGAATTCTTCGGTAATCCCCGGAGTGAACGCACCCGGCTGTTCCTCAGCCAGATCCTGCGCTAGTTTTGCCCCATATCGGAGGAATCGGAATGAAAGCTCTTCTTGTCGCTGCGGCGCTGTTTCTCGGGTTTGCGACGGCCGCACAGGCATCGACGCTCGACGATGTGAAGGCGCGGGGCAGCCTCAACTGCGGCGTCAACCAGAACCTGCTGGGCTTCGGGGCGAAGGGGGCGGACGGTGCCTATGCCGGTTTTGACGTCGACTTCTGCCGCGCCGTGGCCAGCGCAGCGCTGGGTGACCCGGCGAAGGTCACTTACGTGCCGCTCAGCGCGCAGGAGCGCTTCGATGCGCTGAAGGCGGGCAAGGTTGATGTGCTGGCCCGGAACACAACGTGGACGATGGACCGCGAGACGACCATGCCGCTGCGCTTTGCCGGCATCTCCTACCATGACGGGCAGGGCTTCATCGTGAAGAAGCTGCTCGGCGTCACCTCCGCACTGCAACTCTCCGGCGCCTCGATCTGCTTCCAGACGGGGACCACCACGGAAAGCAACGTCGAGGATTTCTTCCGCGAGAAGGAGATGACCTTCGTGCCCGTCCGCTTCGACAAGCTGGATGACCTGGTCGTTGCCTTCGACGAAGGCAAATGTGACACCTTCACAACCGACATGTCGGCGCTTTATGCGGTGCGTCTCAGACTCAAGAACCCGGAAGATGCCATGGTGCTTCAGGACGTGATCTCCAAGGAGCCGCTGGGCCCGGCAGTTCGCCAGGGCGACGAGCAGTGGTTCAACATCGTGCGCTGGACGCTCTATGCGCTGGTGAACGCCGAGGAGCTGGGGGTCACCTCGGTAAATGTCGACGACATGAAGGCCAAGTCCAAGAACGCCGCGGTGCGCCGCCTGCTGGGCCTCGAAGGAAATGACGGTCCGAGCATGGGACTCGACGCCGACTGGGCAGCCCGCACCATCAAGGCGACGGGCAACTACGGCGAAATCTTCGACCGGAACCTCGGCCCCAACACGCCACTCGCCATAAATCGGGGCATCAACGCTTTGTGGAACGCGGGAGGATTGCTCTACGCGCCGCCGATGTAAACCTCACCGGTTCCTATCCCCCTAAGAGTCTGTCCGAAGAGTTCATGCTGGATTGCATAGCTTCCTGAGCATGAGCCTGATTGAGGCGAGGTGCAGGAAGGAAAGGGCTTTTCGGTTGAAGCATTCCCAGTCTTTGGCCAGCCTTCGGCAGCGATTGAGCCAGGCGATGGTGC
>CANJMQ010000020.1 GCA_947475225.1 Bradyrhizobiaceae bacterium | reverse complement strand
GACCTTGTTACGATAGGTCGGCGCCTGGCGCGGCTTGCGAATGAGCTGGTTGATCGTCGGCATTGTGGCCTTGTCTCTACCTTCGAACCCGATTGCACATAACAAAAACACCGACGCAATCCGGGTTCTTGGATCGCGCAGTGCTCAAAACCAGAGGACCATGGAGCCGGCAGGGCCCACAGGGTCTTGACCTTGAATGTTTCTTCTTCGCTACCCTCGAAAGCGTTTCGATGCGCGGAGCACCGACGGGCCTGCCGTTGGGAAGCGTGCCGGGTTCTACGGGGGGGAGCGCGCGCTGTCAACCCTAAAAAGCGGCCATTTTGTCGGCTTGAAACGCCATTTTCGGCACTCTGCCGGGATCGATTGTGCGCTGCACACGCGATTATATGACTCCTGGCACTCCATAGCCACAAAGAATCGTGGTCCGGCCACACGGATGCCCGGTTCGGACCTGATTCTCCCATCGACGGCGACTTCGATACCCCCGGAAACAGGCACAAAGGAAGAATCGCATGGCGTCCTCGCCCCTCAAGGTCTGGTGGCATGAGTTGAACACCTGGGAGCCCGACCAGGCTCGGGTGTTTTACAATGTCACCCTCGGCTGGGACTTCCAGCCGACCACCCTGCCCGATGGCACCCGCTACTGGCTCGCCCACAAGGAGGGCCGCGCGGTCGGCGGCATCTTCCAGCTCACCGAGCCGGACTGCGAGGGCATCCCAGCTCACTGGATGACCTATCTGGCAGTGGACGACATCGCAGCCGCCCAGGCCCGGGCGGAACAGGCCGGAGCCGAGATCCTGAGGCCGGCTTTCAGCCTTCCGGGCGTTGGCCGCCTTTCGGTTGTAGCGGACACCTCTGGTGCAGTGATCGGCTTGATCGAGCCTGAAGGCTACACCCCGGAGTTCCGGGCGCCTGTCCACTAGGTCGCACAAGGCTGGCGCTACTCCAGCCTGGCAAAGGAAGGTTTCCTCACCCCGAAACGAGGAAACCTCCCCGCCGTGCCTGCCCTGCTTCCAATAGCCCTCGCCTCCGGCCTGGTGTTCCTCGCGGCCATCGTGCGCGGCTACTCCGGGTTTGGCTTCTCGCTGCTCGCGATCACCTCTCTGTCCCTGATCTTCTCGCCTGCCCAGGTCATCCCCGCCATCTTCATGCTGGAGATCGCCGCCAGCCTCCACATGCTGCCGGCGATCTGGCGCGACGTGCACTGGCGCTCGCTGGCCTTCCTGCTGGCGGGAACGATCATCGGCACCCCCATCGGGGTCTATTTCCTGGCCAATGTTCCGCAGGCGCCGATGACGTTGGCGCTCGCCATCTTCGTGCTCACCGCAACCGTCCTGCTATGGCGCGGCTTCGCACTCAAGACCATGCCGACCGGGCCTGCCACGCTGGCGGTCGGCGCGGCAACCGGCATCGCCAACGGCGCCTTCGGCATCGGCGGGCCGCCGGTCATCCTGTTCTATTTCGCGAGTCCGGCGGGGCATGCCGTGGGCCGCGCCTCGCTCGTGGCCTTCTTCATCATGACCGATGTGACGGGCCTTCTTTTCCTCGCCCGCGAAGGACTGGTCACAAAAGAGTCCGGGTTTCTGGCGCTCGCCTTCCTCCCGGCGCTGGCGGCGGGCGTCTGGCTCGGCTCAAGAAGCTTCAAGACGGCCGATCCCACCCAGTTCCGCAGGATCGTGCTGATCATACTGGCCTGCCTCGCGGCGCTCACGGCGGCCAAGGCCATTCTGGGCATGTAGACGGGGGTGAGCAGGATTACGCCCCGTAAACACAAAATGAATGAGCCAATCGACCGTCTTCAAGTCAAACAAGACCCAGGCCGTTCGCCTTCCAAAGGCGGTGGCGTTCCGGGAGCGTGTGAAGAAGGTCGAGGTCATTGCGCAGGGCAGCCCTCGGGTGATCCTGCCGCGGGGTGGCACATGGGCGGATTTCATCGCGGGCCCCGGCTGGACCATGACTTCCTGAACGAGCACAACCAGCCCCTGCCCCAGCGCCGCGACGACCTGAAATGCTGGCCTATCTGCTGGATACGGACATCTGCATCCATGCCCTCAAGAACCACAATGCCGCGCTCTTCGAGACTTTCACCACGCATGACGGACGCATGGCCGTGTCGGGCGTCACCCTTCTCGAACTCTATTATGACGACCCGGCACCACGCACCGCGGTGATCGAAAACGTCGCGGCGCGACTGGAAGTCCTGCCCTTCGATACCCGCGCCACCGCCCATGCCGGCAATATCCGCGCCACGCTCGAACGCCGGGGCCAGCTGATCGGCGCCTACGACCTGATGATCGCCGCCATCGCCCGCTCACAGGGACTGCTGCTGGTGACGGGAAATGTGCGGGAGTTCGAGCGGGTGGAGGGGCTGAGAGTGGAGCGGTGGGGATAATCTCCATCGTCTCTCTGCTCGACCACTCGAAACCATCATGAGTGATCTGTTCGTACCGCTCGAAGCCTCACATCAACTGCGCACTGATGACGGCAGCGAACCCTAGGACTAGATATCCAACCCCTCCTCATTCACGAACTCGGCGCGTTCGGAGATGAAGTTGAAGCGCTCCTCGGGCTTGTTGCCCATCAGCTGCTCGACGATCCTGGCGGTGTCGGCGCGGGCAGCGTCTTCGAGAGTGACGCGCAGCAGATGGCGCTTGCGCGGGTCCATCGTTGTTTCCTTGAGCTGCGACGGCAGCATTTCGCCGAGGCCCTTGAAACGGCTCACCTCAACCTTGCCGCGGCCCGACATCTCGGTGCGCATCAGTTCCTGGCGGTGCTTCTCGTCACGCGCGTAGGCAACCTTGGGGCCCTGCGCCAGCTTGTAAAGAGGCGGAACGGCCAGGTAGAGGTGGCCTTCGTCGATCAGCTTCGGGGTCTGGCGGTAAAAAAAGGTCATCAGCAGGGACGCAATGTGGGCGCCGTCGACGTCGGCGTCGGTCATGATGATGATCTTGTCGTAGCGCAGGTCCTCCTCGCGGTAGGACGAGGCAGTGCCGCAGCCCAGGGCCTGGATGAGGTCGGCGAGCTGCTGGTTGCCGGCGAGCTTGTCCTTGGTGGCGGAGGCCACGTTGAGGATCTTGCCGCGCAAAGGCAGCACGGCCTGCGTCTCACGGTTCCGCGCCTGCTTGGCGGAGCCACCGGCCGAGTCACCCTCGACGATGAAGATCTCTGAGCCGTCCTTCTGCGTGGCCGAGCAATCGGCCAGCTTGCCGGGAAGGCGCAATTTCCGCACGGCGGTCTTGCGCGAGACGTCCTTCTCCTGCCGGCGCTTGATGCGCTCCTCGGCGCGATCGATGATGAAGTTGAGCAGCCGGTCAGCCTGTGCCGGGTGACCCGTGAGCCAGTGGTCGAAGTGGTCGCGCACGGCATTCTCGACGATGCGCATCGCCTCCACCGTGGCGAGCTTGTCCTTGGTCTGGCCCTGGAATTCCGGCTCGCGGATGAAGACCGAGAGCAATGCGCCCGACGATGTCATCACGTCGTCCGCCGTGATGATGGAGGCGCGCTTGTTCTGGGTCATGTCCGCATAGGTGCGGATCGACTTCGTCAGCGCGGTGCGCAGGCCCTGCTCGTGGGTGCCGCCATCAGGGGTCGGGATGGTGTTGCAGTAGGACGACGAGAAGCCGTCATCGCCGCCGAACCAGGCGACGGCCCATTCGACGGTGCCGTGGCTTCCTTCCTTTTCAACGCGGCCGGCGAAGATCTCATCCGCCACGCGGTGTTTGCCTTCAAGGCGCTCGGCGAGGAAGTCCTTCAACCCGCCGGGGAAGTGGAGCACCGCCTTGTCAGGTGTCTCCTTGTCCTTGATGAGCGAGGTGTCGCAGGACCAGCGGATCTCGACACCGCCGAAGAGATAGGACTTGGACCGCGACATCCTGTAGAGGCGCGCCGCCAGGAACGTGGTGTTCCCCTTGCCGAAGATCTGCTCGTCCGGATGGAAGGAGACTTTCGTGCCGCGCCGGCCGGAGACCTTGCCGAGGTTCTGGATCGGGCCCGTGGGTTTGCCGCGCCGGAACTCCTGCCGGTAGAGCTGCTGGCCGCGCGCCACCTCCACGATGACGTGGTCGGACAGCGCATTCACCACGGAGACGCCAACGCCGTGCAGGCCGCCCGAAGTTTCATATGCGCCAGAGTCGAACTTGCCGCCCGAATGCAGCGTGGTCATGATGACCTCAAGGGCCGACTTGTCCTTGAACTTGGGATGCGGGTCGATAGGGATGCCGCGGCCGTTGTCGATGACCGAGAGATAGCCGTCCTCTGTGTAGCTGACGTCGATCCATGTGGCGTGACCGGCCACCGCCTCGTCCATGGCATTGTCGAGCACTTCGGCGAACAGATGATGCAGCGCCTTCTCGTCGGTGCCGCCGATATACATGCCGGGGCGGCGGCGGACCGGCTCAAGGCCTTCCAGCACCTCGATGTCGGCGGCCGTATAACTCTCTTCGCCGCGCGACCTGGCCGGTCCCTTGGAGGACTGCGGCTTGGGCGTTGCAGGCAGATCGTCGAAGAGAGAGCCGGAAGACTTGGCGGACTTGGCCATTCTTGTTCCTGAATCGTTTCAGCCGGTGAGTATCCCCTGATGGGGGTCGCTTGCAACACTTGACTTGGAAGCCGTCTCCCGGGCCTTGTTCATTGCATGACTGCGCCGGTGTTCATCGCCAACCGTCCCACATTGCCCCGACTCCTGCTGCTCTTCTGGGTGGCAGAGATTGCCGTTGGGTTACTGTTTGCCGCTGCAGGCTATGATTTGCTCGGCCCGCAGGAGAATGGCGGTGCCACAGTATTGATCCTCATGGGATTGGTGCTGACGCTGGCCGGCCTCATCATGGCCGCCCACTGCTGGCGGATTTCCCGCCTCTCCGGCAATGCCATCGAGATGACGGAGACCGGGCTGCTGGACCGGCGGCTCTCGGAGCATCCCATTCCGTGGGGGGCTCTCTCATGGAAGGTGATCTTCAACGGCCGCTCCTATGCCCTCCAGATGGATGTTGCGGAACCGGCCCGAAGTGCGGCGCGAATTACATGGTCGGCCCGTGCGCTCGGCCTGTTCAGCCGCTTGCTGAGACAGCCTGAATTCACCATCGCTGCGCTGGGAACTGGCTTTTCCGCACACGACATTGGCGAGCGGATGTCTGCCTTTAAACCCTCGATAGGTTGAATCCGACCTATTGCAGCCAATTGGCGTCTTGACTGCTTGACATCCATAGCAGGCGGGAGTTTCCTCCCAGATAACAAAATTGCTTCGCAGCATATCGAATCACATAGGGGATTGGCCCGGCCCGCTGCGGGGATAATGGCTGGACAATGGGAGAAACGCATGTCTGACCTCAATCCACGCATTGAGGCGATGTATAAACGTGACGTGCTTGTTGCATGGGCGTTCGTCATCGGCCTCTGGTTCGCGATCATCTTCGTAATGATCTTCACGTGGAACCTCGCACCCGAGGGTCCCTGGCGCACAATCCTGATGATCGGTGGTGCTGCCGTCCTCCTGTTCAACACCGCGTCCATGGGCGCCATGGTGAAGCACTACAAGGAGGACAAGGACTTCATCTATGGCCTCGACATCAAGCATCTCGACGAGATGCGCGGCCAACGGCACTGAGGGGAACAGGAACAATGGCGAAATACAAACCTCCTCACCAGGGCAAACTCGGGCAGATCATCGACGTGGTCGTGCTGCTCATCCTGATCATCGGCGCTCTGCGCCTGCCCCTGTGGCTCGACCTTGCCGGCGGCGCCAAGACCTCAGCCGCCTTCAACCCCGCGGCAACCTGGGCCGACCTCGGCCAGAACACGCCGGAGAAGATCGCGGCCTATAACGCGCTCGGCTTCGACACCCCCAACAACGAGGCGCTGCAGAACATCATAACGGCGCGCTACGACTACACGATCAACTACCTCCAACTGCTGGTGATGATCGTTGTGGTGGTCGGATACTTCTTCCTCGTCATCCGTTTCTCGGGTGAAGAGTACAAGGAAGTCATTGCCGAAAAATTTGGCGACAGGAAATAGGGGCGGGCTATGAGCTTCTGGAATTACATGGAATACGCGGCCTGGATCCTCTCGGTGATCTTCGGCCTCTACATCTTGATCGATTGGTTCAGGATCGAGTCCAGCTACTCGGAGGAGGCCTTGACCTCCTCGCGCGAGGGCGAACTCGAAGCCATGACCGAACAGCACAAGCTCTGAGGACCTGACCATGGCAAAAGCATCTGAAGCTGCCGGCGGAAAGGTTGAAAAGATCAGCCTGCTGCGCGTTCTCGGGCCTGCCCACGTCTGGGCGCTGGGCGTCGGCATCGTGCTCGTCGGCGAATACATGGGCTGGAACTTCGCAGTCGGCAAGGGCGGCGCCTATGCAGCCCTGATCGCCTGCTGGTTCGCAGGGCTCCTCTACACCTGCGTGGCCATGATCGACTCCGAGGTGACGTCCACCGTCGCAGCGGCCGGCGGGCAATACACCCAGGCCAAGCACATCATCGGGCCGCTCATGGCCTTCAACGTCGGCCTCTACCTGGTGTTTGCCTACACCATGCTGGAAGCCGCCAATGCCATCACGCTCGGCTACCTCGTGTCCCAGGTGGCCGCGCTCTCGGGCTATACTGGAACACTCGACCAGACACCCTTCATCGTGCTGACGATCCTGTTCCTCGCCTGGCTGAACTATCGCGGCGTGCTGGCAACGCTGAACTTCAACCTGGTGATCACGGCTGTCGCCTTCGTCGCCATCATCGTGCTGTTCCTCAGCACGCTGACGGGCACGACGCAGCTCCACCACGCCGGGCTGATGGCGGGCGGCGCTTCGCTGCCCTACGGGGCCATCGGTGTGGTTGCCGCCATGCACTTCGGCCTGTGGTACTACCTCGGCATCGAGGGAACCACACAGGCCGCCGAGGAAGTTCGCAGCCCCGCGCGCGCCCTTCCCTTCGGCACCATGGCCGGCATCATCACGCTGCTCATCGCCGCCACCCTTACCTGGTACATCTGCACCGGCATCCTGCCGTGGGAGTTCCTGGGGGATGGCGTGAACGGTTCTGTGGCACCGCTGTTCGACGCCAGCCGCCTGTCGGGATCGACCTTCCTGATGGTTCTGCTCGGCATCGGCACGATGTTCTCGACCATGGCATCCGCCAACGGCTGCATCAACGATGCCTCGCGGGCATGGTTCGCCATGGGCCGCGACCATTACCTGCCGCAGTGGTTCGGCGCGGTGCATCCGAAATACCGCACACCCTTCCGGTCGATCATCTTCCTCGTTCCCATCGCGATCCTGTTCGCGCTGGGTGCACCTTTGGACCAGGTGATCACCTTCTCGATCCTGTCGGGTCTGCTGGAATACACCTTCATGCCGATCAACGTGATCATGTTCCGGCGCAAATGGCCGCTTGACACCATCAAGCGCGGCTATGTGCATCCGTTTCACCCGATCCCGGCCATCGTGCTGCTCTGCCTCTGCGCCATCACCTACTTCGCGGTGTTCCTCGGCTATGGCACGCAGCTGATCGCAATGGTCGGCTTCTACGTTGTCGTCTCGCTGTGGTTCCACTTCTGGCGCTACCGCTTCGTGAAGCGCGGCGACCAGTTCACCATGCCATGGCCGCGTCCGCGCGGCTATTGACGGCAAAGGCCTGATACGCAAACAGGACTGGCCCGCCTCCATCCGAGGCGGGCCATTTCCATGACGGGGGCCCGAGATTGAGCTACACCAATGTGCTGCTGGCGCTGGCAGCGGCAATTGCCGGAACGGGCTTCCTCTATGTGCTCACACGCAACATCAGGGACAGCCGCGAGCGCGCCGCGCGCCGCGCTAACTTCCTTGACGATGTGCAGACACTTTTCTCAGGAGGCCTCAAGAAGGTCAGCGCCGACGGCTTCCCCCGCCTTTCGGGCACCTACCGCGGCCTGACCTTCGACATACAGGTCGTGCCCGACACACTGAACTTCCGCAAGCTTCCGAGCCTCTGGCTGTTGGTCACCTTGCCGGAACCATTGCCCGTGAGGGCCACCTTCGACCTCATGATGCGGCCACGCGGCGTGGAACTGTTCTCGAAGCATACCGACCTTCCGGTGCAGATGGCTGCGGACCCTGCCTTCCCGCATGACTGCTCGGTGCGCACTGACGCGCCTGAGTTCCTGCCGCCGCGACAGTTGCTGCTGAAACACAAAGCAATCCTCGAGAACCCGTACGCGAAGGAACTGCTCATCTCGCCAAAAGGTCTGCGCATCGTCTGGCTGGCGGAGGAAGCGAACCGCGGCAACTACCTGCTGTTCCGCGACAGCGAGATGGGCCTTTCACCCTTCCCTTCCGCCAATGCGAAGCCCCTGCTTGATTACCTCATAGACCTCAGGGAAGACCTGACCACCAGGCTGGAGACTGAACGATGAGCACTGCCCAACCCACACCTGAAAGCCGACCGATGAACCCGCTCGCAGTGCTGGCGCTGGCCATCGTGCTGCCGGGATCGGGCCAGGTGTTCAATCGCGAACCATATCGCGGATTGATATTCCTGTTCTTCATGTTTCTGCTCGGCGCCTTCACCATCCTCACGGCGAGGCCTGAGGTATCTATCGTCGGCAAGCTCGCTGGCGGTCTCTTCGTCTATGCCATCTCGGTGTTTGATGCCTACAAGAAGGCCAAGATCCGCTACGAGATGTGGCGCTACGCCTCACAGAAGGCCTGAAGTCGCCTTTTCAAAGCCACCACAATTTCACTGTGCAATGGGTTGGGCAGTCGCTATACCCGCCCCGG
The DNA here is from genome assembly GCA_947475225.1 of Bradyrhizobiaceae bacterium. GTDB lineage: Bacteria > Pseudomonadota > Alphaproteobacteria > Rhizobiales > Aestuariivirgaceae > Aestuariivirga. The sequence continues at coordinate 44,278 of CANJMQ010000020.1, read as the reverse complement.
AATAATTACGTAAACGCAGGAGTTTCGATGAAATGAACAATTGGCCCGTGCACGCCGCGTGGAATGGCCCCATCGTGATGATCGGCTTCGGCTCGATCGGCAGGGGAACCCTGCCGCTGATCCTCCGCCACATCAAATGTGATCCAAAACTGATCACGGTCATTGATCCCGACGCATCCCGGAGCCAACTGGTCGAAAAGCAGGGAGCCTCCTTCATCAAGGCGGCACTCACCCGGAAGAACTACCGGCAGGTTTTGAAGCCGCTGCTCACGTCCGGACCGGGCCCGGCTTTCATCGTGAACCTCTCCGTCGACGTCGCGAGCCTCGATATCATGCGCCTCGCCCGCGAGACCCACGCGCTTTACCTCGACACGGTCATCGAGCCGTGGCCGGGCTTCTACTACAACACCAAGCTGCCGCAGGGTGAGCGCACCAACTATGCAATGCGCGAGCACATGCTGGCGCTGAAGAAGGCTCTGGGTCCAGGCCCCACCGCCGTTTCCTGCTGCGGGGCCAACCCCGGCATGGTGTCGTGGTTTGTCAAGCAGGCGCTGATGGACATCGCCAAGGCCACCAAGACCAAAGTTGCCGAACCCACCACTCGCGAAGGATGGGCCAGGCTGATGAAGAAGCTTGGCGTGAAGGGTATCCATGTGGCCGAACGCGACACCCAGCGCACCAGGCAGGCGAAGTCCTTCGGCACCTTTGTCAACACCTGGTCGGTCGAAGGCTTCATTTCGGAAGGACTGCAGCCCGCCGAACTTGGCTGGGGCACGCATGAGAAGAAGCTGCCGCCGAAGGGCAGGCGCCACAAGACAGGCTGCGGTGCCGCGATCTACATCGAGACCCCGGGAGCGGACACGCGCGTGCGCACATGGACGCCGGGCGAGGGCCCGCATTTCGGCTTCCTCGTCACCCACAACGAGGCGATCTCGATCTCGGACTATTTCACCGTGCGTTCGGGCCGGAAGGTCACCTATCGGCCAACCTGCCACTATGCCTATCACCCGTCGAACGACGCTATTCTATCTTGGGTAGAAATGCTGGGCAACGGTGGCAAGTACCCGAAAGATTTCTACGTGCTCGACGAGAGCCAGATCGCCGACGGCCGAGACGAGCTCGGCGTGCTGCTCTATGGGCACAAGAAGAACGCCTACTGGTATGGCTCTCAGCTCTCCATCGAGGAGGCCCGCAAGCTCGCTCCACACAACAGCGCAACAGGCCTGCAGGTGTCGTCTTCCGTGCTGGCCGGCATGGTCTGGGCGATCGAGAACCCCCTGGCCGGGATCGTCGAGACCGACGAGATGGACTACAAGCGCTGCATGGAAATCCAGTCGCCGTACCTGGGCCCGGTGCGCGGCGTCTACACCGGCTGGACGCCCTTGGACTCGGTCGTGGAACTCTTCGCCAACGACATGGACCGCAAGGACCCCTGGCAGTTCCAGAACATTCTGGTGCGTTGAACGACCGCTTTCATGGCCGGGTTCGCCCGGCCATGATATTTCCCGATTCGCATCGCATTCGAGGAACCATGACTCATCTCCGCCGCACCGCCCTCCTCGCCACCGCCTTACTGGCCTTCGCCTCGCTTGCCATGGCCGAACCCAAACCCGGCATCGCCATGCTGGGCGACCCCGCGCTGCCGCCGGACTTCAAGAGTCTGCCCTATGCCAATCCGGATGCACCCCAGGGCGGAGAACTGAAGCAAGCGATCACTGGCTCCTTTGACAGCGTGAACCCGTTCATTGTGAAGGGCCAGCCCGTCACTGGCACGCGAACCTACGTGTTCGAGAGCCTGCTTGGGCGAAACTGGAACGAGCCTTTCTCGCTCTATGGCCTTGTGGCCGAGACGATTGACGTTTCGGATGACCGCCAGACCTTCACCTTCAGGATCAGACCTCAGGCGAAATTCTCCGACGGCACGCCGGTCACCGCCGCGGACGTCGTCTTCTCCATGGAAACGCTGCGCGACAAGGGGCGGCCCAACTTCAAGAACTCCTATTCCAAGATCACCAAGGTCGAGGCGCCGGACGACCATACGGTTACCTTCCACCAGGAATCGGGCGACCGCGAACTGCCGATGATCGTCGGTCTGATGCCGATCCTTGCCAAGGCCCAGTGGCAGGGCAAGGACTTCGCGCAGACCACGCTCGACCCGATGGTGGGTTCCGGTCCCTATGTCATGGACAAGATCAAGGCCGGAGAGACCATCACATTCAAGAAGGATCCGAACTACTGGGGCAAGGACCTGCCGATCAGCAAGGGCCTGTGGAACTTCGACACGGTGCGCTTCGACTATTACCGCGACGCCAATGCCGCCTTCGAGGCCTTCAAGTCAGGCCTCGCCGATGTGCGCATCGAGACCGATCCAGGCCGCTGGAACACCGGTTATGATTTTCCGGCCGCGAAGGACGGCAAGATCACGCTGGAAAAGGTAGAACAGAAGACTCCAGCTCCTGCATCGGGCTTCATCTTCAACACCCGCCGCCCCATCTTCGCGGACCCCCGCGTACGTGAGGCGCTGGTGATGGCCTTTGATTTCGAATGGGCCAACATCAATCTGTTCAACAATGCCTATCGCCGGACATATGGCTATTATAGTGGCTCCGAGCTGTCCTCCCAGGGAAAGCCGGTGGATGCTGCCGAGAAGAAGGTGCTGGGTGATGCAGCAGCAAAGCTTCGTCAAGACTTCGTCGATGGCAGCTACAAACTTCCCGTCAGCGACGCGTCGGGCCGCGACCGCAAGCTACTGAGGAAGGCGGTTGGGCTGCTGGCCGAGGCGGGCTGGACGATGGGCGACCAAGGCCTGGTCAATGCCAAGGGCGAACCATTCACCTTCACCATACTCGTCAAGGACCGCGACCAGGAGAAGATCGCGCTTCACTACCAGCGCACCCTGCAGACCATTGGCATTACAGTGAATGTACGCATCATCGACGCGGCGCAGTTCACCTCACTGCAGGGGACCTACGACTATGACATGATCCCAGCCACCTGGTTCAACTCGCTGTCGCCCGGTAATGAGCAGGTGCTCTATTACGGGTCCGACGGCCGCACCGTGCAAGGTACCCGCAACTACCCAGGAATAGCCGACCCCGCCGTGGACCACGCCATCCAGTCCATGCTCGACGCCAAGTCGCGCGAGGAATTCGTGGCGGCCGTCCATGCCGAAGACCGGCTACTGGTCTCGGGCTTCTACATGGTGCCGTTCTTCGATGCCGGCGGACAGTGGGTAGCCCGCTGGAACACCATCGGTCGTCCCGATGCACAGCCCCTGCCCGGCTTCGAGGCAACGACACTCTGGCACAACAAGTGAGCTTGACCGGCGCTCCTCCGCCGGAGCGCCTGAACCTCACGCGCTGCTGCCTGGCAGACAAGCCCGCCGACAAGACCGCCTTGATCGTCGAGGGCGTCACCACCGAGCGCTGGACCTACGGCGCGCTGGAGGACACCGTGCTGCGCATGGCGCAGGGTCTGCGGAAGCTGGGGCTGGAGCCCGGCGCACGGCTGTTCATCCGCATGGGCAATTCGCTCGACTATGCGCTGATGTTCTTCGCCGCAAATGCCATCGGCGCCGTGCCCATCGCGGCCTCGCCGCTGCTCACACCGCGCGAGGTGGGGGCACTCGTGGCGTTCAGTGGCGCTGGCCACATTGCCTGGGACGGAGACCTTGCACTGCCCGAAATGGACGGTGTCGGCGTGCTTGCGCCCGGCGATATCGCACGCCTTAAGATGGCACCGCCCGGCCGCTATGCCGACACGGCAGCGAACGACGCGGGCTACATGATCTTCACCTCCGGCACGTCCGGAACGCCGAAGGGTGTACTGCACGCACAGCGCGCCATCTGGGGGCGGCGGCCGATGTATGAGGGCTGGTACGGCATCAGCAGCTCGGACGTGATGTTGCACACCGGCGCCTTCAACTGGACCTACACGCTGGGCACCGGCCTGTTTGACCCCTTCGCCAACGGCTGCACCTCCGTCGTCTACACGGGCGCGAAGGATGATACCGTGTGGGCGAAACTCATCGCCCGGCACGGCGTCACCATCATGGCTTCAGTACCGGGCATATACCGGCACCTGCTGCGCGCCGGCTTCCAGCCTGCCTCCACCCTCCGCCACGGACTGACAGCGGGGGAGACGCTGGCACGCCCCATCCTCGATGGCTGGCGCGAGCAGACGGGAACCGAACTTTACGAGGCGCTGGGGATGAGCGAGATCTCAACCTACATCTCCTCCTCGCCTTCGGTGCCGATCCGGCCGGGATCGCCCGGCAAGCCCCAGACGGGCCGGTCCGTGAAAATCCTGGAAGATGGCGAAATCGCCGTCCATCGAACCGACCCTGGCCTGTTTCTCGGCTACTGGGGTGAGGACCGTTTTGCAGATGAGTGGTTCGCCACGGGCGACACCGCCGCGTTCGACGCCGACGGCTATGTCTGGTGCCATGGCCGCATCGACGACATGATGAATGCAGGGGGCTTCCGCGTCTCGCCGCTGGAGGTTGAGAAGGTACTGCTGCATCACCCCGATATTGCCGATGCTGGTGTGCGCGAATGGCGCGTGTCGGAGTCGGCCTCAATCATCGCCGCGTTCCTTGTCCCGCGGGAAGGCTCGCGCGTTAACGACGAGATCGTTCTGGCCTTTATCCGGGACAGGCTCGCTGCCTATAAATGCCCGAAGCAGATCTGGTTCGTGCCCGCGCTCCCGCGAACCGCCAACGGCAAGCTCAACCGGAAAGCGCTGGAGAAGCCTTGAGCCATGCCTGAACGGTTCACCATCGACGTCGTCTCGGACGTCATCTGCCCCTGGTGCTTCCTCGGGAAGCGCCGCCTCGACGTGGCCCTGGCCGCGATGGACAAGGACGTGTTCATCCGCTGGCGCCCCTACATGCTCGATCCCACCATCCCGCCCGAGGGGTTAGACCGCCATCAATACATGCTCAACAAGTTTGGGGCCGAGCGCCTCAAGACCATCCACGACCCGTTGATCGAGGCAGGCAAGGAGATGGGTATTCCCTTCAACTTCGATCTCATCACCCGCACACCGAACACGCGGGATGCCCACCGGCTGATCCGCTGGGCCCACACGGTTGAACGCCAGACCGAAATGGTCGAGCGCCTGTTCGTGGCCTATTGGAGCGAGGGCAAGGACCTGGGCGACCGCGACGTGCTCGCCCACTGCGCCGGCGACGCCGGCATCAATGCCCAGCAGATCCGCGAACTGCTCGATACCGATCAGGACGTGGCGGAGACGAAAACGGAGATCGAACACGCGACGAATATCGGCGTAACCGGTGTGCCAACCTTCATCCTGGCACAGAGCTATGCACTGGTGGGCGCGCAGTCCCCAGACGTTCTGGTCGATGCGATCAACCGTGTGGCGGCGGAAGTGACAGAGGGTTGAGGCTCGCTACCCCGCCAGCTTCACCAGCGTCTGCATCAGCTGCCGCGTGCCCTTCAGCCGCTCTTCAGGCGTCTCCCAGTCCCGCATGACCACAAGTTTCATGTCGGGGCGTAGCTTGGCCTTGCTACCCTGCCCCGTGATCCACTGAACGAGCGCCCCCGGATTGGCAAAGACATCACCACGGAAGCCCATGACGGCGCCCTTTGGCCCGGCATCGAGGCTCTGAACATTGGCAGTCCGACACAGGAGCTTGATCGACACCACAGCGAGGAGATGGTTGACCTCCTCCGGCAACGGGCCGAAGCGATCGCGCAATTCGGCTCCGAAGCCGTCGACGGCTTGCTGATCGTGCAGATCGGCGAGGCGCCGGTAAAGGCCGAGGCGAGCCTGCAGGTCCTCGACGTAGGACTCGGGGATCAGCACCGAGGTGCCGATGTTGATCTGCGGCGACCACTGGCCGTCGCTCTCCAGCGTGTCCTCGCCGGTCCGGAGCTTGGCCACGGCCTCCTCGATCATCTGCTGGTAGAGCTCGTAGCCAACTTCCTTGATATGGCCCGACTGCTCGTCTCCCAGGAGGTTGCCCGCCCCCCGCAGGTCCAGGTCGTGGCTTGCCAGCGTAAATCCAGCGCCCAGTGAATCGAGCGACTGCAGCACCTTCAATCGCTTGTCGGCGGTTTGCGTCAGCGTCTTGTTGGCGGGTGTCGTGAAGATCGCATAGGCGCGCTGCTTCGAGCGCCCCACCCGGCCGCGCAGCTGGTAGAGCTGGGCGAGGCCGAACATGTCGGCACGATGGATGATCAGCGTATTGGCTGTCGAAATGTCGAGGCCGGATTCGACGATGGTGGTGGAGAGCAGAACATCGAACTTCCGGTCGTAGAAACCGGTCATGATATCCTCGAGCTCGGTAGGTGGCATGCGGCCATGGGCCATGCGGAATTTCACCTCGGGCACGGTGTCGCGCAGAAAGGCAGCGATCTCGTCGAGGTCGGTGACGCGGGGAACCACATAGAAGCTCTGGCCACCCCGGAAATGCTCGCGAAGCAGGCTTTCGCGTATGATGACAGGATCAAACGGCGTAATGTAGGTGCGCACCGCCAGCCGGTCGAGTGGTGGCGTTGTGATGAGCGAGAGCTCGCGCACGCCGGACAGAGCCAGCTGCAGGGTGCGAGGAATGGGTGTGGCGGTCAGCGTCAGGACGTGCACGTTGGTGCGCATCTCCTTCAGCCGCTCCTTGTGCTTGACGCCGAAGTGCTGTTCCTCGTCGATGATCATCAGCCCCAGGTCACGGAACTTGACCGAGTCCGCCAGCAGCGCATGGGTGCCCACCACGATGTCGATGTCGCCCGAGGCGATGCCGGCCTTCACCTGGTCCAATTGCTTCTTCGGCACCATCCGCGATGCCTGGGCGATGTTGATGGGTAATCCCTTGAAGCGCGCCTGGAATGTGGCGAAGTGCTGGCGGGCGAGCAGCGTGGTCGGCACCACCACCGCTACCTGCTTGCCGTTCATGGCGGCCACGAAGGCGGAGCGCAGCGCCACCTCGGTCTTGCCGAAGCCCACATCGCCGCAGATCAGCCGGTCCATGGGGCGACCCTTCTGGAAATCCTCGATGACGGCGTCGATGGCGGTCAACTGATCCTCCGTCTCCTCATACGGGAAGCGGGCGGCAAATTCCTCGTAAGCCCCCTCCGGCGGCGGGAGAACGTCACCGGGCTTCAGTTCGCGTGCTGCAGCAGTGCGGATCAGTCCCTCGGCGATCTTGAGGATACGCTCCTTGAGCTTGGCCTTCTTGGCCTGCCAGGCGCCGCCGCCAAGCTTGTCAAGCTGAGCACCGTGTTCATCCGAGCCATAGCGCGAGAGGAGCTCGATGTTCTCTACCGGAAGGAACAGCCGGTCGCCGCCGGCGTAGGAGAGGAACAGGCAGTCATGCGGTGCGCCCTGTACCTCGATCGTCTTCAACCCCTCGAAGCGGCCGATGCCGTGGTCGACGTGCACCACGAGGTCACCCGGCGCCAGCGCTGACAGCTCGCTGATGAAGTCGGAGGCCTTCTTGTTGCGGCGACCCCTTCGCACCATGCGGTCGCCGAGAATGTCCTGTTCGGAGACAATGGCGAAGTCGTCGGTCTCGAAGCCCTCTTCCAGCCCGAGCACAATAAGTCCGGCGATGGCCTTGTCCCAGGAGACGAACTCCGGCCAGTCCCTGGCGGCGGCAAGCGGCGCCACATCATGGTCCTTGAGGATGGTCTCCATGCGCTCGCGCGAGCCTTCGGTCCACGAGGCAATGGCAACGCGACGCCCGCCGCGGCGGATGTCGTCCGCATGCGCCTTGACCGCCTCATAGACGTTGCCGCCCGCCTGCGCACGTTCGGCCGCAAAGCTGCGGCCGCGCCGGCCGCCGAAGGAAATGGCATTGGGGCTCTCGAAGGGCGAGAAGGCGAGCACCGTGTAGTTGGTTTGTGCCTCCGCCCACTGCGCCTCGGTGACGTAAAGGGACGCAGGCTTCACCGGCTTGTAAGGCGCCGCGCCATACGTTTCTTTCTTATCGAGCGCCTCGCGACGGGCGTTGTAGAATTCAGCCACCTGCTCCTGCCGCGCATTCGCCGCCTCATCTGCCGAATGGTCCAGCGTGATGACGGGATCGTCGAGGTAGTCGAACAGGGTGGAAAGATCGTCATAGAACAGCGGCAGCCAGTGCTCCATGCCCTGGTACTTGCGCCCCGCCGTGACGCTCTCGTAGAGCGGGTCGTTGATGTCGATGCCGCCGAAGGCCCCGGCATAGGCGACGCGGAACTTACCGATCGAGGTGTCGTTCAGCAGCACTTCGTTGGCGGGGTTGAGGGTAAAACGTTTCAGCGTCGAGGTGGTGCGCTGCGACTCCGGGTCGAAGCTCCTGATCGACTCCAGCGTGTCACCGAAGAAATCGAGCCGCACGGGCGCATCCGAGCCAGGCGGGAAGATGTCGACGATACCGCCGCGCACTGCGAAGTCGCCGGGGTCGACCACGGTGCCGGTGCGCGAGAAGCCGTTCGCGGCGAGAAAGCCGATCAGCTGGTCCGAATTCACCCGGTTGCCGGGAACGGCGGAGAAGCTCTGTCCCTCGATCAGCGAGCGCGGAACCACGCGCTGCAAGATGGCGGGCACGGTGGTGAGCAACACCGTGGGCTTCGTCACCGGTTCCAGCAACCGCGCCAGCGTGGCGAGGCGACGGGCGATGATGTCGGCCACCGGCGACACGCGATCATAGGGCAGGCAGTCCCAGGCGGGGAAGCGCAGCACCTCGAGCTTCGGCGCGAAATAGGCGAGCTGATCCGCCAGCACGGCGGCGCGCTGGTCGTCGACCGCCACATGAACCACCACGCGCTTGCCCACCGCCCTGGCAATCTCCGGCAGCAGCATGGCGTCAAGCCCCTGCGGCACGCCGGAGACGGCGGTGCGACCAGGCTGTGAGAGCCGAGGCGTCAGCTTGGAAAGATCAATCATGGCGTATAGGCGAGGATGCGCATCAGCAACGGCGAGGCATGCTGCGGGGGCACCTCTCCCTGCTTGGTTGCCCAGGACAGCATGTCCTGATCGGGAATGTCCATGATCCGCTCAAGATCGGCAATCTCGGTGTCCGAAAAAACGTCAAGGTTCAGGGCCACGAACCCACCGAGGATCAGGTCCATTTCCTTGATGCCACGGTGAGTGGCACGCCACAGCAGGCGCTTGCGGCGGATCTCGGTGTCGGGCTGGAGGGTCATCACCCGCGTCTCATGCCCCATGCGCACTTGCGCCGCAACCGGTTCCCGGTGAAATTGGGCCATGCGCCCTCCGCTTCTCAATCCGCTGTTCGCCGGTGCCGCCGGCCTCAAGGGCATCGGCGCCAAGCTGGACAAGCTGCTCGCGTCCTTCCTGCGCCCCGCGCATGGCACGCCGGGGGATACGACGCGCATCGTCGACCTGCTGTTCCACCTGCCCTCCGGCATCGTCGACCGACGCTTCCGGCCCCGCATCAACAGCCTGCCGCGCGACGGTGTGGTGACGGTAGAGGCCACCGTGATGCGCCACCGCCCGCCGCCACCCGGCAACAAGCGGGTGCCTTACCGGGTGGACGTTTCAGACGGAACCGGGCCACTGACGCTGGTGTTCTTCCACGCCTATGCAGACTCGATCCGCCGGGCGCTGCCTGAGGGCGAGACGCGTTTCATCTCCGGCAAGATCGACTGGTTCAACGACGAGCCGCAAATGGCCCACCCGGACCACATCGTCTCGGCCGATGAATTCGATCGCATGCCGCTGATCGAGCCGGTCTACCCGCTGACCGAAGGACTTTCACCCAAGGTGCTGGCCAAAGCCATCGCCCAGGCATTGGAAACCCTCCCAGACATTCCCGAATGGCAGGACCTGCCCTTTCTGCAACGCCACCGCTGGCCTTCTTTCCAGGCCGCGCTTCGTGCCCTCCACCACCCGGAAGCGCCCGCCACCGTCGGCCTCGAAAGTCCTGCGCGACGGAGGCTCGCCTACGATGAGTTACTGGCCAACCAGCTGGCCCTCTCCCTGGTGCGGACCAACATGAAGCGGGCGCAGGGCAGGAAGCTGCCGGGAACGGGAAGCCTTCGAGAAAAGATCATCAAGGCCCTGCCCTACAGCCTGACCAATGCCCAGGCCGAAGCGGTGCAGGACATTCTGCGCGACATGGCCTCGGGTGACCGCATGCTGCGGCTCCTGCAGGGGGATGTGGGGTCCGGCAAGACGGTGGTGGCGCTGCTGTCACTTGCCGCCGCCATCGAGAGCGGCACCCAGGGCGCCCTCATGGTGCCCACCGAAATCCTCGCCCGACAGCACCATGCAACACTCTCGAAACTATGCGATGCGGCAGGCATATCCATAACGCTGCTCACCGGCCGCGAAAAGGGCAAGATGCGGGACGAGATCCTGGCGCGCATCGCGGCGGGTGAAACATCACTCGTTGTCGGCACCCACGCGCTGTTCCAGGAGCATGTGGTATTCAGGGATCTGGGTCTGGTCGTCATCGACGAGCAGCATCGCTTCGGCGTTCACCAGCGCCTGGCGCTGCAGGCCAAGGCGGGCGGCGCCACCGACCTTCTCGTGATGACGGCAACGCCGATCCCGCGCACCCTGGCGCTCACCGTCTACGGCGACATGGACGTGTCAAAGCTCATGGAAAAGCCGGCGGGACGGCTTCCCATCGACACACGTGTCATTCCCCTCGCCCGCATGGACGACGTGATTGACGGTCTCGAGCGCTCCATGGTTCAGGGCAACCGGGCCTACTGGGTCTGCCCGCTGGTGGAGGAGAGCGAGCAGGTTGACCTCGCTGCCGCCGAGGAACGCTTCCTGCAGTTGGCCTCCCGCTTCAAGGGCAAGGTGGGTCTCATCCACGGCCGCATGAAGGGGCCGGACAAGGACCGCGTCATGCAGGAGTTCAAGGACGGCACGCTCTCCCTCCTCGTCTCCACCACCGTCATCGAAGTGGGCGTCGATGTACCGGAGGCCACTGCCATCGTGATCGAGAACGCCGAGCGCTTCGGGCTGGCACAGCTGCACCAGCTGCGCGGCCGCGTCGGGCGCGGTAGCGGCAAGTCATCCTGCCTGCTGCTCTATCAGGAGCCGCTGGGCGAGACGGCCAAGGCACGCCTTTCCATCATGCGCGAAACGGAGGATGGATTCCGCATCGCCGAGGAGGACCTGCGGCTGCGGGGTGCCGGCGAGATGCTGGGCACAAGGCAATCCGGACTGCCGCTGTTCCGCATGGCGGACCTCTCAACCGACGGCGACCTGCTGCAGGCGGCACGCGACGATGCGCAGCTTGTACTGAACAAGGACCCCAAACTCGTTGGTCCTCGCGGCGAGGCGCTGCGCGTGCTGCTCTATCTCTTCGAGCGCGAAGAGGCGATCAGGCTTCTGTCGGCAGGCTGACGGCGGCCGCCGCTTCCTTCTCCGGCGGCAACGGCTTGTCAGGGAATACGAGTCCCATGGAAATGACGAGCTTCAACCCGTCCTCGACACTCATGTCGATGATCTTGACGTCGGCGATATCGACGAAAAACACATAGCCCGAGGTGGGATTGGGTGTCGTCGACATGTAGACGGCATACATGGCACGGCCCGGCTCGAGACCGATCTGCGCGCCGTCCACATCGCGCGAAATGAAGGCCAGCGACCAGGTGCCCCGCCGTGGCCATTCGACAAGGCAGACATATCGGAAGGACGTACCCTTCTGAGAAAACAGTGTCTCGAAGATCTGCTTCGAGCCCTTGTAGATCGATCTCACCACCGGTGTGGAATTCAGGATCTTGTCCCAGATGGCAATCATCGTGCGGCCGGCGAGGTTCGCCGCCATGAAACCGATCAGCGTGATGGCCAGCAGCGCGAAGATCAGACCGAAGCCCGGCACGCGGATCGGCAGATAGGTGTCCGGGTTATAGGATGCCGGAAGGAAGGGCTTGATCCATGAATCGAACAGCGTGACGAACCAGTAGGTCGCCCAGATGGTGATGGCGATCGGCGCGGTAATCACCAATCCGGTGAAAAAATAGGCTCGCAGCTTCCCGAAAACGGAACTCTGCGCCTTGATTTCGACGTCAACGGTCTTCACTTGGGGAGGCGTATCGCTGGGATGGGGCATGGGACGCTCAATTGACATGAATCGGGGCGGGGCGACAAGCCCGCAGGGTCTGGCATGATCAAGGCCCTGAGGCGCCCTCTTCTGCTCGGCACCGGTTGGCTCTGCATCGGGCTCGGCGTCATCGGCATCATCATGCCTTTGTTTCCAACGACGCCCTTCCTGCTGGTGGCCGTCTGGGCCTTCTCGCGCTCGTCGCCTGAAATGGCGGAGCGCATCCGCTCACATCGGCTGGCCGGGAAATTCGTGCGCGACTGGGAGGATGCCGGCGTCATTCCCCGTGGTGCCAAGGTCTTCGCCGTGGCGATGATGACAGCGATGTTCGGCTACCTGCATTTCGGCACAAGCGGCCCTGCCTGGCTTGAAATCGGCACGGCTCTGGTGATGGCAGCAGTCGCTGGCTTCGTGCTGTCGCGGCCAAGTCGGCGCGCATCATGACCTTCCATTCGGTTTACCATGTCCGGCGACATCCCTCTTTCGCCGCTGTGCGTAATAGCCTGCATCGGCTAATCATTGTTCAATCGACGGGACGGAGACGCGCACCATGAAGCCAAGACTTCTCGTGACCGCACTCGCTGTGGCAACAGCATTCCTACCAGCCTCGGCTGCCACCGTGCGCGACTGGAGCTGGTTGAACGGTACGACATGGTATGTACCGACCAACGGTCTGCCTGCCTACGTCTACACGCCGTCACAGAACCAATTGAGCCCGATCCAGGACCAGACCGTCTACACCATCACCGGTTATCGCAACGGCTATTTCTGGGGGCGCACCGCCACGAAACTTGGCGACGGCGCCGTTACCTGCAAAGCACTTGTCGGTTCCGTGACGCCCGAGGGAAGCATCTACCTGACCTTCACGGACCAACCCTTCACCCAGAGTTCGACCACCACGACCGGGCTCGGCAGCATGGTGCGCAAGGGCTATCAATGGACGATGGCAAACCAGATGTCGACGGGCTCCTCCGCGGCGCAGGTCGGGCACTGGGCCTACATGGTGCAGACCCGCCCCGGCACCGCGTCGTGGTATTCGCTGCCGGGCGTCAACATGTCGGTGCCTGATTTCATGGCGCCGTGCATGGCTGCTGCGCCGAGCACTACGGGCTAATCGCCCGACGCCGGCCTGACCTTTTCGGCAGGGTACTGGTCGTCCCAGACCTTGGCCCGGGCCTCGGCCTCTATGCGTTCATCCACGCCGACGCTTGCCTCGATCTGGCCGGCGCGGGCGAAGATCTCCGGGTTGTCTTCGGGCCGGGCGGATTCACGGGCGAGTATGTACCACATCACGGCGCGGGTGCGGTCAGCGGTGACGATCTGGCCAGACCAGTAGAGGTCGCCCAGATAGGCTTCGGCAGGGGCATATCGTTTGCGAGCAGATGCCATGAGCCATTTCAGGCCCTGGCTCGGGTTCTTCTTCACGCCCTCGCCCTTGATGCTCATCACGCCCAGCGCATATTGGGCGGCTGGGTGGCCATAGGCCGTGGCGATCTTGAGGTAGCTCTGGGCGGCGGCCCGGGGATCCGGCTGGATACCGGCATTGACCGCGCCCGTGCGCTGGTAGTCTGCCAGCCGCACCATGGCATCCACGGTGATCTTCAGGCGATTGGGATCGGTCTCGTCCGGATCATAATGCTCGGCGACGCGGGTATAGTAGCTGTAGGCCATGGCATCGTCACGGGCGACGCCGACCCCCTGGCTGTACATGTGGCCGAGGTACCAGTCCGCCACGATATTGCCGTCATCAGAGGAACGGCGGAACAGCCGGAGCGCGCGCTCATAATCGCCGCTCTTATAGGCGCGCTTTGCCTTCTTGAGATCATCGGTCCAGAACGGAATCGAGAATTCAGGAAGGTGAATGTCCGGCGCAGCCGGAAGGTAGGAATAGAATTCGGAGAGCGGGCCCTTGGCGTCATCGTCTGCGGCGGTCGCGGGTGCCAGCATGACGCCCATTGCGCAGGCGGCAAGGGCAACGTGCCGGATGCACCAACGCATCCGCCACTCCCCGCTCGGAACCGCCAGCGACATCACGATTCTTCAGCCCTCCCGGGCTGGCTTCGCAGGCGCGAAGCGTAAGGTGATTGGGGGATGCCCCATGATGTCGACGCCACTTTCTCTTCAACGTTACGCGAACACACCGGAAAAGCCCCAAACGTGCGACGATCCCGCGCAAGACCAATGCCTGCGCGATGGTCAAACGTCGCTCCTGTCCTCAGCCCCTCTCGGCCGTGCAGCGGAATCTCTTCCCCCGCACGTCATGCACGCTAGGGGCCAATTTGGGCGGATAAAAGGTTGAGATTCTGGCGGAATTGGACAGCGAACACAAATCGATGCGCTGTTGCATCCGGGCCACAGGGTACGGCCTAAACCGCCAGCCCGGCGAGCATTCCCTCGTAGACGGCCTCTTCCGCGGTGCGCGGGCTCAAGGCATCGCCCACCAGTTCATAGGCAAGGCCGAGCTCCTGCAGCACCGATGTGAGCGCGTCTTCCTGCAGGTTGGGCGTATTCAGGACAATGGTATCGACATCCTCCATGACCACCGCTTCTCGAGACGGGGTGTGTATGAAATAGGCCGTGCGCCCGTCGCCGCCATAAAGCCTGAGCCAGGGGTGAACCTCGACCCCCAGCTTGTGCAGCCGCGCCACCTGCTCGAAACGGACATAGGTCTGGATCGAGGCAGAGGCGCAGTGATGATTGACGGCGAGACGCACACTGGCCCCCTCTGCAGCCAGCTTTTCGGCGATGCCGGAGCCGCCCCAGTCACCCATCCAGTCATAGACCACCACCTTCTGGCCGGTCGTGGCGCGGCCCGCCAGAATGTCCGCCACGTGGACGACCTGTGCCGCCTCCCCTTCAAAGGGTGGCATGTGGGGTCTGGAGCCGGTGGCGAGGATCACCGCGTCCGGTTTCTCGGCCAGAAGCAGGTCCCGCGTCACCATGCTCCGACGGTGGATCCTGGCGCCATGGCGCTCAGCCTCGGCCGTCAGGTTTGTGGCGATGCCGCCGAACTCCGCCCGCCTGGGCAGGAGCTGGGCCAGCCGTGTCTGTCCGCCGGTCTGGGCGTCGCGCTCATGGAGGTGCACCTCGTGCCCCCGCTCGGCGGCCACTGCCGCGGCCTTGAGGCCGGCCGGTCCGCCGCCAACAACGATGACCTTCTTGCGAACCGTCGCGCGAGGCTTCTCGGCATAGTCCAGTTCGCGGCCCGTCTCCGGGTGCTGGATGCAGGAAATCGACAGGCCAAGCTGGAAATGCCCGATGCAGGCCTGGTTGCAGCCAATACAGGCGCGGATGTCGTCGGTCTTGCCGGCCTTCGCCTTGTTGGCCATTTCGGGGTCGGCGATCATGGCGCGGGTCATGCCGCACATATCAGCCGCACCAGAGGCCAGCACCTCCTCGGCGATCTGTGGCTGGTTGATACGGCCCGCCACAAACACGGCCTTGCCTGTCGATTGCTTCACCTTTTGCGCGAAAGGCGCCACGTAAGCTGTTGAATTCGCCATAGATGGTACAATGTGAGTTGCCCCCGAAGCCGTCGCCGAAGTGCCGGCGATGACATTCAGGTAGTCGAGATCGGGGGCCAGCGCGCGGGCCACGGCGACCGAGTCATCCTCCACCATTCCGTCCTCGTCGTGCTCATCGCCGGACATGCGCATGCCGACGATGAACTCGCCGGGCACCTGAGCGCGGATCGACGCTATGGTCTCACGGGTGAAGCGCATGCGGTTCTCGAAGGCGCCGCCATACTGGTCCTCGCGGCGGTTGACCTTGGAGTTCATGAACTGTGCCGGCAGGTAGCCATGGCTCGCCACGATCTCGACGCCGTCGGCGCCTGCTTCCGCCATGCGCCGCGCGGCCTGGGCGAAGCCGTCGACGATCTCGCCGATCATCGCTTGCGACATCTCGCGTGGGATGACCTTGAAGCGCTCCGAGGGCGAGTACGACGGCGCAAAAGCCGGCTGGATGACCCCGAAGGGCCTGCCCAGCAATTCGCGACCGGGGTGGAAGAGTTGCACGAAGACCTTGGTGCCCTCCTTGTGGATGGCATCCATCAGCCGCGCGAAGGGCTTGATGCAGTCATCGGACGTGCCCATCAGCAGCGCATCGGTGTAGCGGGATGTCTCATGGACACCAACCACCTGAATGACGATCAGCCCTGCCCCACCCTTTGCCCTGGTACGCTGGTAGGCGATGAGTGCCTCCGATGGCAGCCCGCCTTCCGGCAGATAGGTGTCATGACCCGTCGAGAAGATGCGGTTGCGGATCTCGGTGGATTTCAGTGTGAAGGGCGAGAACAGGTGAGGAAAGCGCATCGCCACAGTCTAGCCAAAGGTCTCATCCCTCGTCGAGCCTCAGATGGAGCGTTCCTCATATGCGATGAACCACTCGATCATCTCCGTCCACATGGTCTCGACCAGCGCCGGGTCGACGTTGTGGGCGCGGGCCAGCACCCGCACATGGTCGATCACCTGTCGCAGGCGGGCATCGTCGCGGGCGGGAAGACCATCGCGCTTCTTGACCGCGACCGCCTTCTCCACCCAGCGCTGGCGCTCCGCGAGCGTCTTGATGAGGCTCTCGTCGATCTGGTCGATCGCCCTGCGAATCTCGCTCATGGTGAGGTGCGGGGGCTTGCTCATGGACTGCGGCTTGCTCCCAAGCGGAGAGTCCGCCAATCGGCCGCGCGCCGGGGTTCCGGCACCACCACCCATGGCCGCCGCCCCTGCTCGC
Source organism: Bradyrhizobiaceae bacterium (assembly GCA_947475225.1). Lineage (GTDB taxonomy): Bacteria > Pseudomonadota > Alphaproteobacteria > Rhizobiales > Aestuariivirgaceae > Aestuariivirga. The sequence goes on along the minus strand of CANJMQ010000020.1, from coordinate 27,528 downwards.
CACGGGCCGTTCGCACCACGGGCTCCGGTCCAGACAGTTGGATGGCATATGCGCCGTGGCGCCACAGGTCGAAACGGTCGATGCGCAGCGGCACGCTGCGGCAGGCGCCGCGCAGCGGGAAATCGGCGATGAGGATGTCCGCGCCCCTGCAGTCCACCTGCTTGCCCTCGCCACGCGTGACATAGACGACGGTCCTGCCCCGCACCTCCGCCGTGCACCGGCCCTCTGTGCACTGCCACGCTGGCCGCCTCGCGGCCTCTCCGAGGCTGGCCTCCTCACCATTCGCCTGCAGCCATTTTTCAACGGCGAAGCGGGCGCGGCGGGGTTGGGCGGGCACGAGGTGACCTGCAACATCGCGAAGCGCCACATTTTGACCTGTGGCCTCGATCAGCAAGTCCGGCGGCGGCGGTGCCGCAAATACCAGCAGGGCGCCTGCCGCCATCACCGCGAGTCCCGTGAGCCGCAATGGCCCGGCCAGCAGGCAGAGCAGCAGCATGCCGGAAACAACCACCACCATCGCCAGCGATGGCGGCCGGGCGACCACCTCATTGGCGCCCGGGAGTGCCGCCACTCCGTTGGAGATGGCGATCACCAGCTCCAGCCCCTTGCCCATGACGATGAGTGGCAACTGCTCCAGCCCGAACGGCATCAGGAGCGCCGCCAACAATGCGAAGGGCATCACCAGAACGCCCACCGCAGGGATGGCGAGGCCATTGGCGAGCACGCCATAGGGTGAGATGCGGCCAAAGTGATAGGCGGCCGGAACCGAGGAGGAGAAGCCGGCAATGAGCGACGTGACAAGGCTCGCGACGAAGGCCGTTACAGCCCAGATGGCGATACGCCAGGCCCAGTGCCGGTGCGGCGTATCCGGCGTGCCGCGCTCCGCCTTGTAGCGCGCCCAGAATTCATAGAAGGCGACGAGGCCCAGCACGGCGAGAAATGACATCTGGAAGCTCGCCTCGACCGCCGCCTCCGGATCGATGACGAGGATCGCCACGGCAGCCAGCGCGAGATTGCGCGTCGATACGGCCGGGCGCTCGACGATGATGGCGAAGAACACGATCGCCACCATGATGAAGGACCGCGCGGTCGCGACGCCCCCCTCGGCGAGCAGCATGTAGAACAGGCCCATCAGCAGCGCAGCGCCAGCCGCCCACTTGCGAATGGGAAAGCCCAACGCGAGGCCGGGCACCAGCGCCAGCGCGGCCCGCACCGCCCAGAACACGCCACCTGCGGCCAGCCACATGTGCAGTCCCGAGATCGACAGGATGTGATACAGGCCGGAAACCAGAAGGCTCTTGTTGATCTCCGGCGGAATGGTGCTGCGCTCGCCGGTAATCAGCGCTTCAGCAAAAGACGAATAGGGTTCGGCCAATGCGGCGTGGATACGCGCGCCCATGGCGGACCGCAGCGCGGCGAGCCAGGTTTCGAGATGTACGAAGAGCCGCGGCCCGTCGAGCAGCGTGATGGCATCCGACGTCACCCGCCCGGTGCCGCCGACGCCGTCGAGCCACAGCTTGCGGCCATAGTCGAAAGCGCCGGGCTCCACCGGAGAGGGCAGCGGTGAAAGCCTGGCCTTGAAGCTGACGCGTGCTCCGGGCGGCGTGGCACCAGCCTTCTCCGGCAGCGACAGGCGGAGCCGCTTCGGCAGGCGCGCCGGGTCGATGTCGTCGATCTCCTCCGGTGCAAGGATCATCACGAGCCGCGTGCGCGAGTTGCGGTCGACGGAGATGACACGCCCGGTGACAATCACCTCGCCGGTCGTGGCGGCGAGGATCGGCGTTGACGACAGCCATGATTGGAAGCCCGCCAGCGCACAGCCCAACAGCATGACGCCCGCCAACAGCACCAGACCGGCAGACCGGCCGAGCCACATCAGCAGCGCGCTACTGGCGGCAACTGTCAGCAGAAGCAGCATCCCAGGTTCGGACGGGAGCGCGAAGTAGACGCCGATGCCAGCGGCAAGCGCCGGGGCGCACCACAGGAAACTTCGCCCCTGCTGGTCTGCGACACCTTTGCGGAACGCCCGTGCCAGCCACGCCGCGCGGGGAGTTTCGACCTCTCCCGCATGGTCCAGCGTGACGGTGGACATGGCACTCCCCTTACAGGCCGCACGGCGTTGTGCTAATCGGCGGCTCGTATCACGCAATCAAATTCCCACGCGTCAGTCAATACGGAGAACGGCGTTCATGTCATCGCCAGTCGTCACCCGCTTCGCTCCCTCGCCCACAGGCTACCTGCACATCGGCGGCGGGCGCACGGCGCTGTTCAACTGGGCCTATGCCAAACACACCGGCGGAAAAATGCTTCTGCGCATTGAGGATACCGACCGGGAACGCTCCACGGCCGATGCCATCGACGCGATCATCGAGGGGCTCACCTGGCTGGGCCTCGACTGGGCAGGCGAGCCCGTGTCGCAGTTCGGGCGCGCCGACCGGCACCGGCAGGTGGCTGAGGAACTGCTGGCGCAGGGCAAGGCCTATCGCTGCTACTGCACCCCGCAGGACCTCGAGGAAATGCGGGCTCGCGCGGAGGCCGAGAAGCGGCCAATCCGCTATGACGGCACGTGGCGCGACCGCGATCCGTCCGAGGCACCGGCGGGCGTCAAACCGGCCATCCGCTTCAAGGCCCCGCAGGAGGGCGAGACCGTGATCGAGGATGCAGTCCAGGGCCGCGTCGTCATTCCGAACAAGGACCTGGACGATCTCATCATCCTGCGTTCGGATGGCAACCCGACCTACAATCTGTCGGTTGTGGTGGACGACCATGACATGGGCGTCACCCACATCATCCGCGGCGTGGACCACCTCACCAATGCCGCCCGGCAGATACAGATCTACAGGGCGATGGGCTGGCGCGTGCCGCACATGTCGCACATCCCGCTGATTCATGGGCCGGATGGCGCAAAGCTTTCAAAGCGACATGGTGCGCTGGGCGTCGAGGCCTACCGCGCCATGGGCTATCTCCCTGAAGCAATGAGGAATTATCTTGCCCGCCTGAGCTGGAGCCATGGCGACGAGGAGATTTTCTCGACCGAGCAGATGGTGGAGTGGTTCGACCTCGACGCCGTCGGCAAGTCGGCGGCGCGCTTCGACTTTGCCAAGCTGGAGAATCTGAACGGCCACTACATCCGCCACATGGCTGACGACAAGTTATTGATGTCATTCGTTGATTTCCTTCCGCATGCCGAGGGCGGCAAGGCGATGAAGGCGAGGATCGACGATGCCATGATGGCCAAGCTGTTGCGCGCCATGCCCGGCCTCAAGGAACGTGCCAAGACCTTGATTGAATTGAAGAATGGGGCACAGTTCCTGTTCGTGCAGCGGCCGCTGGCGATGGACGGGAAGGCGCAGCAGATCATCAATGACGGCGGCAAGGATGTGCTTGCGAGTGTCATTCCCGTGCTCGAGCAAGTTGCGAACTGGCAGGCACATGACATTGAAAGTGCTGTGAAAGTTCATGCAGAGACGCAGGGTCTGAAGCTCGGCAAGGTGGCGCAGCCGCTGCGTGCCGCGCTGACCGGCACATCGACGTCGCCGGGCATCTTCGACGTGCTGGAAGTGCTTGGACGCGAGGAAGCGTTGTTGCGGTTGCGCGACCAGGCGTCGTCCTGACGCAACATTCCGGTCGTAGACTGCATGCTGCCAGTGAGCAAAAGCGTTGTTGCCGATGCACGGTGTCGCGCATCGGGAAGCTATGCAGTTCGACCGCAGCAACAGGTCAGTGTCATTGACCTTTCTATGCTGCGATGCAATAGTCCGTAACGAGAAAAAGACAGAGATGGGAGCCCATGATGGCTGACGATCCGAAGAAGGCAGTCCTCGAACTTGCAGGAAAGTCGGTCGAGATGCCGGTGAAATCCGGCACCATAGGGCCTGACGTGGTGGACATCACCAAGCTCTATGCCCAGACCGGGGCCTTCACCTTCGACCCAGGCTTCACCTCCACCGCCTCCTGCGAATCCAAGATCACCTTCATCGACGGCGACGAGGGCGTGCTGCTGTACCGCGGCTACCCGATCGAACAGCTGGCCGAGCACGGCGACTTCCTCGAGACCTGCTACCTGCTCTATTACGGCGAACTGCCCACGCCCTCACAGCGCAAGGAGTTCGAGAAGAACATCACCTACCACACCATGGTGCACGAGCAGATGACCCGGTTCTACCAGGGCTTCCGCCGCGACGCCCACCCGATGGCGGTGATGGTGGCGGTGGTTGGCGCCATGTCGGCCTTCTACCACGACTCGACCGACATCAACGACCCGCGCCAGCGCGAGATCGCCTCGCACCGGATGATCGCCAAGCTGCCGACGATCGCCGCCATGGCCTTCAAGTATCACATCGGCCAGCCCTTCGTTTACCCGCAGAACTCACTCTCCTACGCGGCGAACTTCCTGCGCATGTGCTTTGCCGTCCCGTGCGAGGAATATGTGGTGAACCCGATCCTGGCGCGTGCCATGGATCGCATCTTCATCCTCCACGCCGACCACGAGCAGAACGCCTCCACCTCTACTGTGCGGCTTGCGGGCTCGTCAGGCGCCAACCCCTTTGCCTGCATCGCGGCCGGCATCGCCTGCCTGTGGGGCCCCGCCCATGGCGGCGCCAACGAGGCCGCACTCGAGATGCTGCAGCAGATCGGCGACCCGGCCAAGGTTCCGGACTTCATCGCCAAGGTGAAGGACAAGACGTCCCACATCCGCCTGATGGGCTTCGGCCACCGGGTCTACAAGAACTACGACCCGCGCGCCAAGATCATGCAGAAGACGGCGCATGAGGTGCTGACCGAGCTCGGCATCAAGGACGACCCGCTGCTGGAGGTGGCCCGCGTGCTGGAGCAGGCCGCACTGTCGGACCCGTACTTCATCGAGCGCAAGCTCTACCCGAACGTCGACTTCTACTCCGGCATCATCCTGCGCGCACTCGGCTTCCCGACCTCGATGTTCACCGTGCTCTTCGCTCTCGCCCGCACCGTGGGCTGGATCTCGCAGTGGAAGGAAATGATCGAGGACCCGGGCCAGAAGATCGGCCGCCCGCGCCAGCTCTACACCGGCGCGCCGAAGCGGGATTACGTCCCGCTGACGAAGCGGGGCAAGTAAACCCATCGGTCTCACCGAATTCGGAATGCCCGGCTGAAAGGCCGGGCATTTTGCTTCACCCCGCCCCCGCAAACGCCCTCATCCGGCCCTCTGGCGTGGGGGCCGAGAACAAGACGGTCCGTCTTCTCTTTGAAGTTATTCGGCTGTATAGCGTTCGCGAAATTGAAACGGTTTTCAAAGAGGACGCCATGAGAACGTCGCGCGTGTTGATCGCCGCACTCGGTCTGTTTGCAGGTGCCTGCTCCGTGCAGGCGGCAGAGGTGGGGTTGCCGCCCTTTTACCAGAACCTTGCCAGCATCTCGCCCAACCAGCCGCTCGGCACGGTGGTCGCGAAGGAAGCCGTGGTTACGCAGATCCCGGGCGCCGAAGCCTGGCGCATCGCTTATGTGTCCTCCGATGCGACCGAGAAGAAGACACTGTCCTCGGCGCTGGTGATCGCACCAACCGGCGCAATGCCGGCAGGCGGGCGTCCCATCGTCGCCTGGGCGCATGGCACCACCGGCATCGCGCAGAACTGCGGGCCCTCGCAGGTCCCGGATCCCGCGCAGGACCTCAACGAGTACAATCTTATCGGCGGCACGTCGTGGACAGACTTCGGCTTTCCCGCCGCCACGCAGTTCATCAAGAATGGCTATGTGCTGGTCGCCACCGACTACCAGGGCCTCGGCGCGGGCGGCATCCACCAGTACGCCAACGCCGCCACCAATGCCCGCGACCTGATCAATTCGGCACGCGCGGTGGGCAGCATGGGACTGTCGGGCGACAACAAGAATGTCGTCGCCAATGGCTGGTCGCAAGGCGGCGGCGCCGTGATCGCGGCAGCGAGCCTCAAGGACTATATCGCGGCGCCAGGTTCGGCGTTCGATGGCGTCAACTTCGTGGGCTTCGTGGCGCTCGCGCCTCAGGACGTCGAGGTGCTGATACCAGCCGCAGCCGAGAATGATCAGGCCAGCGCTCAGAAGGTGCTGTCGGGACTGGCGGATTCCTTCTCCGACAACGTGTTCAACTTCACGCACTATGCGATGGTCATGTGGGCCCTGAAAGCGGCCTACCCCGAACTCCAGCTCAACGACATCTTCACCGACGATGGGGCGAAGACCCTCACGGAAATCTTCAGCAAGAAGTGCATGCATGCTGGCGCCGACACGCTGAACTTCAACTTCAGCAACAACTACAAGTCGCTGCTGAAGCCGCAGGCCGGCAATGCCCAGGCCTGGGTGAAGCGCCTGCGTGACGCGAGCGTCATGAAGGATCCGCCCGTAGCACCGGTGGTCATTTATTATGGCAACAAGGACGTGACCAATCCCCCGGTCATGGGCCAACTCTATCAGGCCCAGAAATGCGCCGTCGGCGGCAACGTCGCGCGGGTCATGCTGCCTGGCGACCAGAACCACTTCACCACGCCGCCCGTCTCACAGCAGTTCTTCGTGCCATGGACCGAGGACCGCTTCGCGAGAAAGCCGCTGGAGAGCGGGTGCCCAGCGGAACCACCAGTGTCGCTGACCAACTCTTCAGGATAAAAGCGGACTTTCAACCAGTATTGCAGAATGCACACGAGAGCGGTTTCCGTTCAACTTGACTCATACCCGGCGGCTGTGAAGTCGTTCACCGCGTGTTGGGACGTGACGATGGGGAGGAGAGCCCCGATCGTCGTCCATAGTCCCTCCTGCGTTCGCTCTGCGGCTTTGCGAAGGTGGGCCTTGAGTTGCGAGAACGCTTTTTCAATCGGGTTGAAGTCAGGACTGTAGGGCGGCAGAGAGCGCAGCTCAGCGCCGGCGGCCTCTATGGCTGTTCGCACAGCCACGCCCTTGTGGGAGCCGAGGTTGTTCATCACGACGATGTCGACGTTTTTCAGCGTTGGCACGAGAACCTGTTGGACGTAGGCCTCGAATGCTTCGCCGTTGATGGGGCCGTCGAGCACCAGGGGGTCGACGATGCCGGTCGTGCGCAGGCCGGCGACGAAGGTCGTCGTTTTCCAATCTCCATGCGGCACGCCCATGCGCAATCGCTCGCCCCGCGCGCATCGGCCTCGACGGCGCGCCATATTGGTCGATGTCCAGTTTTCGTCGATGAAGACGAGGCGTTCGGGGTCAAGATCGAGTTGGCGATCAAACCAGTCCTGTCGGTGCTTCAGGACGTCCGGCCGATCCTGTTCTGTGGCGTGCGCGGTCTTTTTTTCCACGTGATCCCGTGTCGGTCGAAGAACCGCCACAACGAAGCGACGGGGAAGCTGTGACCACGCGCGGCGAGTTGTGCCTGCAATTCGATGAGAGTCATGTCTCGCGACTGCTCAATGATCTCGAGGATGAAATCGCGCTCGGCCTCGATGCGCCGCGAGCGCCGGTCGCCTCCCTGCGGGGCCGCCTTCGGCGACCCACTCTCACGCGCACGCTGACACCAGAGGATAGCACTCGCGATCCCCACGCCGAAGCGTTCCGCCGCTTGCCGGCGCTGCATTCCGTCATCGACGGCGGCAACCACACGTTCACGAAGGCCGAGCGAAAGGGGCTTTGTCATCAAGACTGGCCTCCTTCCGCCTGTCTCAACATTGAATCAGCAGGAGACCGATTCGGGAATCCCCCTACGACTCAGTGCGAACAAAAACCGCTCAAATTGTGTTTCGCCAGACAGTTGTTCAACGACGTCGTATATATCTGCTATCTGAAATCAGATCTCACCAAGGCAATAATGATGTTGGGGGTTGGATAAAGTGATTATGGACTTTAGCGATAAGCGGCACGCGGTACTGGTAAGTCTGTTTCTTTTGTTCCTCGTGGTGTTGCTTCCTGCCCAGGCGCGAGCGGATGATCCCCTACCCTCCTGGAATGACGGCCCCTCCAAACAAGCTATCGTATCTTTCGTCGAGAAGGTCACAAAGGAGGGTTCTCCCGATTTCGTGGTCGCACCGGAGCGCATCGCTGTGTTCGATAATGATGGTTGTCTGTGGCCCGAGAACCCCATGCCCTTCCAGGCGGCCTTCGCCTTCGACGAGGTGAAGCGGCTCGCGGAGGAAAAGCCCGTACTCAAAGAAGATCCGATGGTGCAGGCGTTGCTCGCGGGCGATATCGGCAAGTTGCTCGAAGGCCAGCATCATGACGGGCTCATGCACATCATCGCGCTCACCCATGCCGGCATGACGACGGAGGAGTTTACCAAGCGCGTAGAGGGCTGGATGACCGGCGCGGAGCATCCAAAATTCGGCAAGGCCTACGACGAGCTCACCTACCAGCCGATGCAGGAGGTGCTGAGCTATCTCCGCGCCAACGGCTTCAAGACCTTCATCGTCTCGGGCGGCGGCGCCGACTTCATGCGGGTGTTTAGCGAGCGCGTCTATGGCATTCCCCCGGAGCAGGTGGTTGGCACCACGGCGCGGGTGACCTACGAATTGCGTGAGACGGGACCGGTTCTCGTCAAAACCATGGACAACCTCTTCATCGACGACAAGGCGGGAAAGCCCGCAGGCATCCACCAGTTCATCGGCAGGCGGCCCATCGCAGTGTTCGGCAATTCCGATGGCGATAAGCAGATGCTGGAATATGGGACGATCAACAATCCCAAGCCTAGCCTCGGCGTCATCGTGCGCCACACCGACGCCGAGCGCGAATACCAGTATGACGTCAACTCCAAGAGCAGCGGTACGCTGGTTGAGGCGTTGAAGGATGCCCCGGCGCGGGGCTGGGTCGTCGTCAGCATGAAGGACGATTGGAATCGGATCTTTTCTGAGCCCTGATAACTACGCCAGGAACGGCGACTAACCGAATAAGGCAGGGGGTGGTTGGCAGTGCGAAACACCGAACGAACAATGAACATCCCGTGCGTCAATGGATTGGGAATGACCGGTGAAGCGAAAGGCCAGAAGACCTTCATCCTCGGCCTCGGTGCACAGAAGACCGGAACGTCGTGGCTCTACAATTACCTTGCATCATCCGGGACCGTGGCGACGCATGTTATCAAGGAATACCATGTCTGGGATGCCCTCTGCATTCCCGGGCTGGGAGGGCTGGTCGTCAAGGAAGAAGACAGCGAAACCAATTTCGAGAGTCGGATACGCTTCTTCCTGCAGCAGTCGCCCGAAAACTACTTCAGCTACTTCGCCTATATGATGCATCAGCAAGGCAAGTTGGCGACCTGCGATATCACCCCGCTATACTCCGGACTGGATCGCAAGGTCCTTACCCTGATCCGCGAAGGTTTCGCGCAGCGCGGCATCGCTACCAAAGCAGTCTTTCTGATGCGCGACCCCGTCGAGCGATGCTGGAGTTCCGCGCGCATGGACAGCCGAAACAAGGCAGGCCACACCGCAGTCAACGATGACGAGGTACTGGAGCACGCCATGTCGCGACTGTCGGGCCTGCGCACGCGCTATGACACCACGGTAACCGAAACCGAAGCCGCACTCGCCCCGTCGCAGGTGCACTTCGGGATCTACGAGGAGATGTTCGAGCCCGCCAACATCGCAAAGCTATCCGTCTTCTGCCGCGTGTCGACGCGGCAAGGTTACAGCACCAGGAAATCCAATGTCAGCGAGGTGACGACGCCTATCAGCGAGTTCGTGTACCGCAGGATTGCGGCACATTACCGAGAGGTTTACGATTTTGCTGCCAGGCGTTTCCCGCAGACGACGGAGCTGTGGCCCGGTTTCCGCTACCTATAGCGATGCAATCAAAGAGCTGGCGATTTGTCTCGCGCCGCGGATTGTCCCCGAGCACTGCAACTCACACGCCGCGTTCATTCATCAGCATGGCGCCGATCTCGGCTTCGGCCACCTTCTTGCCGTCCACCATGGCCTCGGCCCAGTATTTCCAGACAGGCGGACGCTTGTTGGAGAGCTTCACGTGGAAGTGCACGGTGTCGCCCGGCATCACGGGCTTGCGGAAGCGGGCCTTGTCGATCGACATGAAGAACACCAGCTTGCCGGCGTGTTCGTCGCCCAGGTGGTTGAGCACGAGGGCGCCGGCGGCCTGCGCCATGGCCTCGACCAGCAGGACGCCGGGCATGACCGGACGGCCGGGGAAGTGGCCCTGAAAGAACGGCTCGTTCATGGTGACGTTCTTGAGGGCGACACCGCTCTCCTCGCCATTCATGTCATACATGCGGTCGATGAGCAGGAAGGGATAGCGGTGCGGAAGCAGTTTCATGATCCGCGCGATGTCCGCCGTCTGCAGTTGCGGCGTTGCCGTGGCTTCGGTCATTCTCGACGCGCCTCCGAAAAAGTGACGGACGGCCCCCGGGGCCGTCCGCTTGTTACTTAAGCTCCGCTGCCGGCCCCGTCTAGAAGGAGGTACCGACCGAGAAGCGGAACCACTCGGTCTTGTCGTAGTCGGCCTTCAGCAGCGGATAAGCCGCCTCGAAGCGCAGCGGACCGAAGGGCGAGGCCCAGATCAGGCCGGCGCCGACAGACAGACGGAAGTCTGGCGTGTCATAGCTGGTGCAGTCCTTGGCATATGGGCCGGTGCCGCCACCCGCGTTGTGGCCGTACGAGCAGTCGCCGGTTCCCTTGAGGACCGTATCGACGCCGGAGTCGAACACCGTGCCGAAGTCGCTGAACACCTCACCCGCCATGCCCCACTGCTCGGGCAGGCCAACCGGGAAGGTCATTTCCACCGTACCGATGGCATAGGTCTTGCCGCCCACCGCGTCGGTGCCGCCGCCGTTGCCGCGCTGGCGCGGGCCGACGCCTGCCGGCTGGAAGCCACGGAAGGTGTCGCCACCCTTGAAGAAGCGGTCCTGAAGGCGGACGTCGCCGTCGCCCGCAAACGGCAGCAACTGACCTGCATTGCCTTCAATCTTCAGCACCACGGCATCTTCATAGACGGGCATGAAGTACCAGCCGTGGGCCTCGATCTTTGCAAAGTGTGTATCGCCACCCAGGCCCGCGACCTCGCCTTCGAGCTGGCCACGGAAGCCGTTGGTGGGCTTCACGGGATTGTCGAGGTTATCCCATGTGTAGGTGGCCGAGATGGCGGATTTTGTGGACGAACCCTCGGTTTCAATGATGGCCGGAGAAGCACTTGCCTTGTCGATGCCATTGACGTCGCGCCAGGTGAAGCCATACTTGAACAGCACGCCGCTGTTCTCGTCGATACGGAAGCCGGTGCGCAGCGCCATGCCGACCGCCTGGTTGTTGTAGTTCGACTCGGCCTGGTTGTTTGCGTTCGTGGCAAATACGTCGAAGCCGGCCGACACCGGCAGCCCCATGAAATAGGGGTTGGTGAAGCTGAAGGTAACGTTCTGGTGATACCAGCTGCCTGACGTGTTGACATTGACGTTATAGCCCTTGCCGAGGAAGTTTCTTTCCTGCAGCGAGACGGAGCCAACGATGATGTCCGTGGTCGAATAGCCGATCGAGAAGTTGACGGAGCCGGTGGACTTTTCCTGCACCTGCACGGTCAGCACCACGCGGTCCGGGGCGGAGCCTTCCTGCTCGAGGAAGTCGATCTTGTCGAAAAAGTCGAGGGCGGTGAGCCGGCGGCGGGCCCGCTCGATGACGACACGATTAAAGGCGTCACCCTCATAGAGATTGAGCTCCCGGCGGATGACCTCGTCCTCGGTGCGGTAGTTGCCGATAATGTCGATGCGCTCGATGTAGGTGCGCGGGCCTTCGACGATATTGTAGGTAATATTGAGGTTCTTGGCACCGGCATCACGCTGGATGTCGGGATTGACCCGGGCGAAGACGAAGCCCTGGCGCGCAGCCTCGAGCGTCAGCTGCTCGACGGACTTGTCGACCTTGGTGGCGTCGTAATAGTCGCCAACGCCGGTCCTGACCTTGGCGATGAGGTCCTTGGAGTCGAGTTGCGCGTCACCGACGTTCACCGCGACGTCCGCCACCTTGTAGCGTGGACCTTCATCGATGGTGTAGGTGATGATGAATCCGTCACCAGCCGCATTGAGCACCGCGTCCGCAGAGACAACCTGCACGTCGGCAAAGCCGTTTCTCAGGTAGTAGCGGCGCAGCAATTCCTTGTCATACTCAAGGCGGTCAGCGTCGTAATTGTCATTGCGGTTGAAGAACCGCCACCACGAATACTGCTGCGTGCCAATGACACCCATCAGGCTACCCGCGCTGAAGGCATCGTTGCCGACGAAATTGATCTGCTTGACCTTGGTCTCGCCGCCCTCGTTGATCTCGTAGACGAGGTCGACGCGGTTCTCCGGCAGGCGGATGATCTTGGGTGAAACCTTCACAGAGTAATAGCCCGCACGGCGGAAGACGGCGATGATGCGATTGACGTCGCTCAGCACCTTGGCGCGCGTCAGCATCATGCGTTCACGCAGTTCGACTTCCTTCGAAAGATCGGTGTCCTTGACGTTGACGTTCCCCTCGAAGTTCACCTGATTGATCATCGGGTTTTCTTCGACCTTCACCACCAGCGTGCTGCCGCGGCGGAAGATCTGGACGTCGGCGAACAGGCCGGTCTGGAACAGCGCCTTCAGCGAGGCGTCGATCTTCTCAGGGGTAACGTTCTCCCCGCGCGAGACCTTCACATAGGAGGTGATGGTGTCGCTCTCGATACGCTGGTTGCCCTCGACGACGACGGCGGACACCGTTTCAGCATAGGCAGACGAAACGGCGAAGCCCGGCGCGGCGACGGGCGCGAGAACACTCAGGAAAAGGGCCAAAAAAGCAACAACTACAAACTTATAACGCATCAATTGGCCATTTCTACTCGCTAGCCGCACCGTTCGAATCCGAGTCGCCGAGGAGGGTTTTACCCACCCTGCGGCGCTTTGCAATTGAAACTTCCCCACGCACTCACCCACCAAACCACACCGTTGCCACCCTCACCAGGTCGTTCCAGGTCCCGACCACCATGAGCATGATCACCAGCGAGAAACCGATCCGGAATCCCCACTCCTGAGCTTTCTCGCCGAGCGGCCTGCCACGAACCGCCTCGACGGCGTAGTAAACCAAGTGTCCACCATCGAGCATAGGGATTGGAAAAAGGTTAAGGAGACCGATACTCACCGACAAGAAGGCGATCATCCTGACGAACTGTGAAAAGCCCATGGAGGCGGCATCGCCCGCCGCCTTGGCCATCGCGATGGGCCCGCCGAGCTGGTCGGGGCTTTCGCGGCCGGTGAACAGCTTGCCCAGGTAACTGAAGGTGGAACGGACGATGAACCAGGTGCTGCTGACACCGGCTTCGAGCGCCTTGACCGGCCCCATGCGCTCATAGCGGACGGGGCCCATCGGGTCGCGCTTGATGCCGAGGAGGCCGATCCGGATCTTGCCGCCGAAATTATCGGGTTCCTCGCGCAGCTGCGGTGTCACGGTCAGGTTGAGTCGTTCCCCGCTCCGCTCGACGATCACCGCAAGCGGTTCACCCGCCCGCGACATCACCGCCTGCTGCAGGTCGGCGAAGTCCGCGATGGCGCCGCCGTCGACCGAGACGATCATGTCACCCTTGCGGATGCCCGCCGCCTCGGCGGCACTTCCCGCCAGCACCTCGTCCACACGTGGCTCGATCACCGGCTTGCCGACCAGCATGAAGGCGCCGGCGAATATGGCGATGGCAAGGATAAAATTGGCGACCGGACCGGCGGCCACCACCGCGGCGCGCTGCCACACCGGCTTGCCGTGGAAATTGCCGGGCTCGCTCTTGGCCCGCTCCAGTGCCTCGGCGTCGGGCATGCTGGCGGCATTGGCATCGCCACGGAAACGGACATAGCCGCCGAGCGGCAGCCACGCCACCTTCCAGCGTGTGCCGTAGCGGTCATTCCAGCCGAAGATCTCGCGCCCAAAACCGATGGAAAAGGCCTCGACATCGACACCGCACCAGCGCGCCACCAGGAAGTGGCCGAGCTCGTGGATGAACACGATGACGGTCAGCGCCAGGAGGAACGGCAGGGCGTAGAATACGCCTGTGTTCAGCGGTACATGCACGAGGTCCGACAGGTTCATTCAACACTTCCCCGGCCCACGGAGGGGCCGTTTTGATCAACGGTTCCTGCCCTCGCGCTCCTGACGGCCTAAGGACGTGAGCAATACGGCAAGATTTCGGCCAAATGTCGTCACCAGAGAAGGATTCCGGCTCCGGCATGCGCGATTCCGGCGCGCAACGTCCCCACCAGGGCGGCAGCGGTGGCCACCGCCACCAATCCGTCCACCCGGTCGATGACGCCGCCATGGCCGGGAATGAGGCGACCGGAATCCTTCACCCCGTAATAGCGCTTCATCGCGGACTTGAACAGGTCGCCCCCCTGCTCCACGACCGCCAGAGCGGCCGCGACGATAAGCAGCATCCACAGCGCCGGAACGCCCAGGGCAAGGCCGACGCACAGCGCAGCCAGGGCGCTTCCCGCCATGGCGCCACCCATGCCGGCCCAGGTCTTCCTGGGGCTGATGCGCGGCGCCAGCTTCGGGCCGCCGATGATGCGGCCGGCAAAATAGGCCAGCGTATCCGCCGCCCAGACCATCAGCATGACCAGCACGATGGCCGCGATGCCATAGGCGGGATCGTTGCGCAGCACGACCAGCGCAATGCCCGGCAACGAGACATAGGGGACGCCGAGATAGCGCCATGCGGGGCCGCGCGGCTGCTCGCGCGCCGCGGCAATGGCGGAGAAGGCCGTCAGCACCGCGATGGCGATGATGCCGCCCGGCAGCCCCACGTCAAGCGGCAGCAGTGCCCCGCACATGGCGCCCGCCGCATGCAGCGCGAACTGCAGCGGATTGTCCTTGTGGACGATGTTGACCCATTCCTGCGCCATCAGGATGCCGATGAGCGCCACGAAGAGGTGGAACCAGATGCCACCCGCCCACACATCCGCCAGCACCGCCGGGATCAGCACCGCGGCCGACAGCGCCCTGACGCCGAGATCGCCCCATTTTGCGGACGCAGGTGACGGCTCGCCGCTCATCAGGCGGTCTGCGCCTTGAGGCCACCGAAGCGCCGGTCACGCGACCGGAAGATGTCGATGGCCCGGGCCAGCGAGGCCGCATCGAACTCCGGCCAGAACTCAGGCAGGAAGACGAACTCGGCATAGGCGCATTGCCAGAGCAGGTAGTTCGAGATGCGCTGCTCGCCGCCGGTGCGGATGAGCAGGTCGGGGTCCGGGAGGCCCGCCGTGTCGAGATGGTTGCCGATGACGGCGGGGGTGATGTCCTGGGGCGAAATCTTGCCGTCGGCCACCTTGCGGGCCAGCACCTGCACCGCGCGGGTGATCTCCTGGCGGCTGCCATAGTTGAAGGCGATGACCAGTTTCAGGCTGGTGTTCTCACGCGTCAGCGCTTCCGCTTCCTCGAACATCTTGCGCAGCGAAGGCTCGAGGCCGTCGCGGTCGCCGATGATCATGATGCGCACGTTGGACTGGTGCAGTTCCGCCACGTCAGTGCGTATGAAGCGGCGCAGCAGTTCGAGCAGGAAGCGCACTTCGGCCTGCGGCCGCGACCAGTTCTCGGTGCTGAACGAATAGAGTGTGAGCACCGAGATGCCCAAGCCGGAGGCCGCACGCACCGTGCGGCGCAGCGCCTCCACGCCCTGGCGGTGACCCGCCGAACGTGGCAGACCGCGCTGCGTGGCCCAGCGGCCGTTGCCATCCATGATGATGGCGACGTGGCGGGGCACGCAATCGGGGCCGGCGGTCGCTGACATCAGGGCGCCTTGCGACTCAAACCTGCATGATTTCTTGTTCTTTGTGCTTCAGAACCTGCTCGATGTCCTTGATCGTGTCATCGGTCATCTTCTGCACGTCGTCGGCCTTCTTCTTCTGCTCGTCCTCGCTCATGAGGTGGGCCTTCTCGAGCTGCTTCAGGTGGTCCATGCCGTCGCGGCGTACGTTGCGCACGGCAATGCGGGCCTTCTCGGCATACTGGTGTGCGACCTTCACGAGCTCCTTGCGGCGGTCCTGCGTAAGGTCAGGCATGCGCAGGCGAATGACCTGACCCTCGGTCTGCGGGTTGAGGCCCAGGTTGGAGGCACGGATCGCCTTCTCGACCGCGATGACGAGGCCTCGGTCCCACACGCTGATCTGCAGCAGGCGGGGTTCGGGCACCGAAACCGATGCGACCTGCGCCAGTGGCATGTTGGCGCCATAAGCATCGACCTGGATGGGATCGAGAAGGCTCGACGAGGCGCGGCCGGTGCGCAAGCCGCCGAAATCATGCTTCAGCGCGTCGATGGCACCTGCCATGCGGCGCTTGATGTCCTGCGCGTCGAAATTCTGGGGCTGGGCCATAAAATCAATCCTTCGTCACGGTGGTAAACAGCCCGCCGCCGCTCACCACTTCGAGCACGGCGCCAGGCTTTCTGATGGAAAAGACAACTACCGGAATCCCATTGTCCCGCGCAAGGGCAATGGCGGCCGGGTCCATGATGCGCAGGTCGTTCGACAGGATCTCGTTGAAGGTGATCCTGTCGTAGCGTCGGGCATCGGGATCGGTCTTTGGATCGGCGGAATAGACGCCGTCGACGCTGGTGCCCTTGAACAGCGCGTCACAATTGAGTTCGGCCGCCCGCAGGGCCGCGCCGGTGTCGGTGGTGAAGAACGGCAACCCGGTGCCCGCCGCGCAGATGATGACCCGGCCCTCCTCGAGATGGTGGATGCCCTTGGCGCGGGAGTAGGTTTCGCAGACGGTGGGCATGGCGATGGCGGAAAGCACCCTGGCGTCCATGCCCTTGCGGGAGAGAACCCCCTGCATCGCCAGGGCGTTCATCACGGTCGCCATGATGCCCATGTGGTCGGCCGAGACGCGGTCCATGCCCTTGGCGGCGCCCGCAAGGCCGCGGAAGATGTTGCCGCCGCCGATGACCAGCGCCAGCTGCGTGCCCGTGGCAGCCACGGCCAGCACTTCGTCGGCGAGACGGCCCACCGTCTCGAGGTCGATGCCATAGGGCTGGCTACCCATCAGGACCTCGCCCGAGAGCTTGAGAAGGATGCGCTTGTACTTGGGGAAAGACATGGTGACCCGGCCCGTTGCTGGAAAACAGTTCACCTTAGAAGCCCGGGAACGATTCGTCACAAAGGAGCCGCGCGGCTCCACAACTCCCGGCAGGGGCAAGGCTCAGCCCAATACCGCGGCCTCCCATAGCGCCACGAATGATCGACATGTAATTTGTGTATTTATTACATACACTTATCAAAGGGAATGAAGGCGTTTGATGAATTGACTCTCCGCCCCCCGCAAAGGCGTCGCTCAACTCACACATGGCCGGCACGGCGACCTCAACCGATGCGCCAGCCTGCGACGCCTGGGCTCCTGACCCCAGGACTACGGCGCCAGCCACTTGAAGGGCTCCGCCGGCTTGAACGCCTGCGAGACTTCGCCGGAGAGGATGGGATCACCCTGCAGGTCCAATTTCAGCGACGGCGCGCCGGGCTTCAGGTCCAGCTTGTCGAGGTCGACCCAGAACACCGAAGGGGCATGAACGCTGTCAAAGAAGTAGCGCTTCGCATTGAGGTCCGCCGCGGTGCGCCAGCGGGTGGATGCGATGTTGGGCGACTTCGGATCCTGGATGCCGAGCGGCACGGAGATGGCGCGGATGAGCGACATGACCTCGGCGGTGGCCGAGCTTTCATTGAGGCCAGGCGCTACGGCGTTGAGCATCCAGCTCATGCGCGCGAAGCGGTCGGCGGCGCGGCTGGTGCCGGGCAGAAAATTGGTGCCACCCACGCTGTCCCAGTAGGTCGAGATCGCCAGCTGCTGATCGAAGGGCGGCGAATTGGTCATCACCGTATACTTGGGGCTGTGATGGATATTCAGCTTGCCGCCGATGTATTCGAAGATCGCCGAGTCACCCGTCTTGTCGGCGAGCGAGAGGTGGCCCGCGCCAGCGTGCCCGTTGGGCAGCACCGGCGCCACGATCGCGAAGGGCTCCTTGGACAGGGCATCCACGGCCTCCTGCACGGTGGCGTAATTGTCGAGCACATACTGCATCCATGCGCCCACCGAGATCAGCGGCTTGCCTGACGCCTTGGCATCGCCATAGTCGCTCTCGACGAGATAAAGGACGTTACCGGCGAGCCCTGCCTCGTTGATGCCGTCGACCGAGCCCACGTTGTAGAAGCTGGAGATGACGGAGCCATATTTGGAGGTCCAGGGGATCGAGCCCTCGCCCACCCCGCCATCGCGCTTCATGCCAGCCGGAAAGGCCCAGAGATCGGTGCCGGTGTCCTCGGCCCAGTCCATGGTGCGGCCGACGTAAAAGGAGGCGCTTTCTCCCTGATAGAGAATGCGCGTGCATGCGTCCGCCGCGGGGACAATCAATGACGCTGTCGTCAGGGCGAGAAGGGCGGTCAGGGCCTTGCGCATATTCAGCTCCACTCTAAAATTGCACCCAGAGTTGAAGATAGCCCAAGGCTCCGAATGCGTCCACTGTGGCGCCTCTCCGCTCATAGTTGTCGGGGCAAGCAACTGTCGATGACGGATTGGAGGGAACTTGGCTTGCTTGCACGGCGGCCTATCTTCCTCTCGCGGGCCGCAGGATCAGCGTCTCGACGGCCATCAAAACACCAGAACAGCCCGTTTCGCAGAGGTCTCGCTGAAGGAGCGGGCGAAGACGTGAGGGCCAGCCCAAAAGCAGAGAGGCCCCGTTTCCGGGGCCTCTCGCAATTCGTCTGATATGGCCAGGCTCAGTTGCCCGACATCTTGGCGACTTCGGCGGCGAAGTCGTCTTCCTTCTTCTCGATGCCTTCTCCGAGCTGCATGCGCACGAAGCCGGTGAGCTTCACGTCGGCGCCGGCGGCCTTGCCTGCTTCGGCGAGGGCCTGCGTGACCGTCTTGGCGCCGTCATGCACGTAAGACTGCTCGAGGAGGCAGTTTTCCTTGGCGAAGGTCTTGAGGCCCGAGGCCACGATCTTCTCCATTACGTTGGCGGGCTTGCCGGCGTTCTTCTCCTCGAGGATCGCGGACTCGCGCGCCAGCACGTCGGCGGGAACCTGCTCGAGCGTCAGCGCAACGGGGTTCGTGGCGGCGACGTGCATGGCGAGCATGCGGCCGAACTCGGCGAGCGAGGCCTTGTTGCCGGTCGACTCCAGCGCCACGATCACGCCGATCTTGCCCATGCCGGGGGCGATCTGGTTGTGGACGTAGGAGGCAACGACGCCGTCCTTGACCGACAGTGTGGACGTGCGGCGCACCGTCATGTTCTCGCCGATCGCGGCGACCATTTCGGCCACGTATTCGGCCACGGCATGAGTCGAGCCCGGGACCTTCATGGTCTTGAGGACTTCGGTGTTGCCATTGGCCTTGAGTGCCAGCTTCGAGATCTCGGCTACCATGGCCTGGAACTTCTCGTTGCGGGCCACGAAGTCGGTCTCGGAGTTCACCTCGACGACGGCACCGGTGGTGCCCTCGACGGCGACCGCCACGAGGCCTTCAGCGGCGACGCGCGTCGACTTCTTGGCGGCCTTGGCAAGGCCCTTGGCGCGCAGCCAGTCGATGGCGGCTTCCATGTCGCCATTGGTGGCAGCGAGTGCCGCCTTGCAATCCATCATGCCCACGCCGGTCTTCTCGCGCAGGTCCTTCACCATTCCAGCCGTGATGTCGGCCATGATCTACCTCATGTGATTTGAAAGAGCTTGAGGCCCACCGCGTTCATGCGGCAGGCCCCGTGTCGATTGCGTGACGGTCGAGGGCCCGCTTATTCGGCGGCGGGCAGTTCCTCGGCCAGCGGTTCCTCGGCGGCGCCAACGTCGACACCCGAGCCCGACTGCGCGAGCGAGATGCCTTCGATGCAGGCGCGGGCGACGAGGTCGCAGTAGAGAGCCACGGCGCGGCCTGCGTCGTCATTGCCCGGGATCGGGTAGGTGACGCCGGCCGGGTCCGAATTGGTGTCGATGATGGCGATCACCGGAATGCCAAGACGGTTGGCTTCCTTGATGGCGATCTGTTCCTTGTTGGTATCGACCACGAACAGCAGGTCGGGAACGCCGCCCATGTCCTTGATGCCGCCCAGCGACTTGTCGAGCTTTTCCTTGGTGCGGGTTAGCTCGAGCATTTCGCGCTTGGTGAGGCCCGACTGCTCCTTGCCGAGCGTGTCGTCGGTGGTGCGCAGCGTCTTGATCGAGTGCGAAATGGTCTTCCAGTTGGTGAGCGTGCCGCCCAGCCAGCGGGAGTTCACGTAATACTGGGCAGAGCGCTTGGCGGAATCCGCGACCAGTTCCGACGCCGAGCGCTTGGTGCCGACGAACAGCACGCGGCCGCCCTTGGCCACCGTCTCGGCCACGGCGACGAGCGCGGTGTGCAGCAGCGGAACCGTCTGCGAGAGATCGATGATATGGATGCCGTTGCGGCTGCCATAGATGTAGTTGCGCATCTTCGGGTTCCAGCGGTGGGTCTGGTGGCCGAAGTGAACGCCAGCTTCAAGGAGCTGACGCATGGTGAAATCAGGAATGGCCATGAGCCTTTTGAATCCTTTTCCGGTTGATCCGCCGCGGAGAAAGTGACCGGGTTGCCCCGGCACCGGATGGATCTGGCACTATGTGGAGGCCGAAACCTCGTGTGCCGGAGCCTGTCTCCGCGTGTGAGTTGCTAGTTGACGGGCCGGGCTATAGCCGACTGGCCGGGCAAAGGCAAGTCCGGCGCGGGGGCTCCCCGCAGCTGCCGGACGAGGATGGTATTGCGCCGGAAAACCCAAACTGTGTAAAGCCGTGGGCATGGCGCTGCGCAACGATATCCAATTTTCACTGGCATCGCCCTCCCCCGCCACCTGGGAGGTATCCGACGGCCTCATCGCCTATCCCAACGCCATGGCGCGCATGGACGCCCATGTCGAGGCGATCTCGAAGGGAACGGAGCCTGAGCGCATCTGGCTGCTGGAGCATCCGCCGCTCTACACGGCGGGCACCTCGGCACACGAGGAGGACCTCGTCGAGCGCGAGCGCTTCCCGGTGTTCAAGACCGGGCGCGGCGGGCAATACACCTATCATGGTCCCGGCCAGCGCGTGGCCTACGTGATGCTGGACCTGAAGCGCCGCGGCGGCGACGTGCGGGCCTTCGTGGCGGCGCTCGAACAATGGGTGATCGACACGCTCGACCAGTTCAACGTGAAGGGTGAGCGACGCGAGGACCGCGTGGGCGTGTGGGTGCGGCGCGGGGCCCGTGAGGACAAGATCGCGGCCATCGGCATCCGCGTGCGTCACTGGGTGACGTTCCATGGCATCTCGATCAACGTCGACCCGGACCTGACGCATTTCAACGGCATCGTGCCCTGCGGCATCCGCGAGCATGGTGTCACGAGCCTCGTCGACCTCGGCCTCCCGGTGACGATGGCCGACCTCGACGTGGCGCTGAAAACGACCTTCGCCCCGATCTTCGGCTGAACCCTTACGGCTACTGCATGTTCTGCTGCTGCTGGTTCTGCAGCTGGTTCTGGTCTGGCTGCTGCTGGTTCTGGCTTGGCAGTGGTGGGGCCTTCATCGGCGGAAGACCCATATCCTGCCGCACCTTGTTGATGAAGGGGCTGCAGACGCCACGCTCGAAATAACCGTTGAAGGCGACGAAGGGTGTCGCCACACGGGCCTCGGGATGGTCGTTGTAGAAGCTGTTGATGGCCTGGGCCACCATGGCACCCTTGAGCTGCAGTCCGACGCCGCAGGCACGCAAGCCTAATGCGCGGGCTGCCGTGAACTTGTTGTCGGCGGTGACCACCGACTGCACGTCGAAGATCGCCATGGCATAGGCCGCCTGACCGTCAGGCCCAAGCCGCTGCCACTCCGCGGCATTCTTGATGAAGTCGGCGCGCGCCGGAAGCGTGAGCGTCAGGACGGCGAGGACGGCAAGGGCGAGACGGCGCATTCGGAACTCCATGAAACGTCCTTTCCTTTACGTCTCAACCGCAAGCGCTGTCCAACGCCATGCATAAAATGTGACTTGCATTGTTACATTAGAGTGGTAACCCTCGCCTCGCAACCCAGGAGGACATGCCATGAAACTCTATTACGCCCCCGGTGCCTGCTCGCTCGCCCCGCACATCTTGCTGAACGAACTTGGCCAGCCCTATGACCTCGAGAAGGTCGACCTGCGCGCCAAGACCACCGAGACGGGTGCCGATTTCACCAAGATAAACGGCAAGGGCCAAGTGCCGACCCTGGAGATCGCCAAGGGCGAGATCCTCACCGAGGTCTCCACCATCCTGCAGTACCTTTCCGACAAGGCGAAGGACTCAGGCCTCCTCCCGGCCTTTGGATCGATGGAACGCTATCGCGCCATGGAGACGCTCAACTTCGTCGCATCGGAGCTTCACAAGGGCATCGGCGGACTGTTCAACCCGGCCATGCCGGAAGACGGCAAGAAAGCGATCATTGCCCGCGTCGAGCGCAACCTCGGCTGGCTCGACAAGCAACTCGCCACCAAGCCCTACCTGCTCGGCGACACGTATTCGGTGGCCGACGCCTATGCCTTCACCGTGCTGGGCTGGACCAAGCACGTGAACGTCGACCTCTCACGCTATGCGCATATCGTGGCCTACATGGACCGCGTGGGCCAGCGCCCGGCGGTGCAGGCGGCAATGAAGAAGGAGGGGCTGGTTTAACGCCCAACACTGGATGACGGCCGTAGTCCTCTGCCGCTGAAGGAGCGGGAGAGGACATGCCGAACTAGACCGTCGGCCAGACCTCGAAGCTGCGCCAGTCCCCCGGCGGATGGGGCTCGCTCTTCACGTCCCGAACGAGTGACAGGCGGGGACCCCGGTGACAGGCGACGATCATGCTCTGGACGTCTTCCTCCTCGCCGCAGAACACCGCCTCGACCGAGCCGTCACTGCGGTTTCTCACCCAGCCCCTGAGGCCGCGCTGCTTCGCCTCGCGTTCGACATGGGCGCGGAAACCCACGCCCTGCACCCGACCCTCCACGATGACATGAAGGGCCGTGACGCTCATGCAAACTCCATGATGACCGCGTCGACCTGCAGGCTGTCGCCCTGCTTGGCGTTGACGGTCTTGATGGTGACGTCACGCTCGGCGCGCAGGATATTCTCCATCTTCATCGCCTCGACGATGGCCAGGGGCTCGCCGGCTTTCACCTCCTGGCCCACCACCGCTGAAATGGCGATGACCAGGCCTGGCATCGGGCAGAGCAGTTTCCTGGACGTATCAGCCGCCGCCTTCTCCGGCATCAGCTTTGCAAGCTCCGCCTCGCGCCCGGTATAGACGTGCGCGTCCAGCACCACACCGCGATAGGACAGTCTGTAGCCGTTGAGGATGCGCTTCACCTGAACGGTGACGTTGCCATCGCCCAGGTCGGCGGCGAACACCGGCTGGCCCGGCACCCAGCCGCAACCGTCGGCCTGGACGTCCGTTTCCTTCGACACGATCACGGGAATGAACTCCTTGCCGAGCTTGACGAGGCGCGAGGTGGCGAGGTTGACACCATGGTGCATCATCTGGCCGTTGATCAGGCGTTTGCGGCGGTTCTCGATATGGTCGAGCACGGTCGCCACCTTGGCCAGCGTCGACTTGATCTCCGGGGTGATCTCATGGCCGGTGAAGCCGCCGGGGAATTCCTCGGCGATGAAGCCGGTGGACAGGGCGCCAGACTGCCAGCGTGGGTTTTCCATGATGGCCGAGAGGAAGGGGATGTTGTGCTGGATGCCGTCAATGTGAAAGGCGTCGAGCGCCTCGGCCATCTTGCCGATCGCAGCACTGCGGGTGGGCGCATGGGTGCAGAGCTTGGCGATCATCGGATCATAGTAGATCGAGATCTCGCCACCCTCGAAGACACCGGTGTCGTTGCGCACGGTGATGCCGTTGGCCGACTGCTCCGCAGGCGGACGGTATTTCACCAGGCGGCCAGTGGAGGGCAGGAAGTTGCGATAGGGGTCTTCGGCATAGATGCGGCTCTCGACGGCCCAGCCCTTCAGCGTCACGTCCTCCTGCCTGATCTTGAGCTCCTCTCCAGCAGCGACGCGGATCATCTGCTCCACGAGGTCGATACCGGTGATCAACTCGGTGACGGGGTGCTCCACCTGCAGGCGGGTGTTCATCTCGAGGAAGAAGAAGGAGCGGTCCTGGCCGGCCACGAATTCCACCGTGCCGGCGCTGTCGTAGTTCACGGCCCTGGCCAGGGCCACGGCCTGCTCGCCCATGGCCTTGCGGGTCTTCTCGTCGAGGAGCGGCGACGGCGCCTCCTCGATCACCTTCTGGTTACGCCGCTGGATCGAGCATTCGCGCTCGCCCAGATAGATCACGTTACCGTGCTTGTCGCCGAGCACCTGGATCTCGATATGGCGCGGATTGACGATGAACTTCTCGATGAACACACGGTCGTCGCCGAACGACGACTTGGCCTCGGACTTGGCGCGGGTGAAGCCCTCCTTCACCTCCGACTCCGCGTAGGCGATGCGCATGCCCTTGCCGCCGCCGCCGGCTGAGGCCTTGATCATGACGGGATAGCCGATCTCGCCGGCGATCTTCACGGCTTCATCCGCATCCTCGATGATCCCCATGTAGCCCGGAACGGTGGAGACATGTGCCGCGGCCGCCGCCTTCTTGGACTCGATCTTGTCGCCCATCGCGTCAATGGC
Organism: Bradyrhizobiaceae bacterium; assembly: GCA_947475225.1. GTDB lineage: Bacteria > Pseudomonadota > Alphaproteobacteria > Rhizobiales > Aestuariivirgaceae > Aestuariivirga. The sequence goes on along the minus strand of CANJMQ010000020.1, from coordinate 2,967 downwards.
GCCCGGGTTGGGACCGATGAAGGTGATGCCGGCGGCAGCGAGCGCCTTGGGAAAGGCGGAGCGTTCGGACAGGAAGCCGTAGCCGGGGTGGACGGCCTCAGCACCGGTCTTCAGGCAGGCCTCGACGATCTTGTCGATCAGCAGGTACGACTGTGCGGCGGCGGGCGGCCCGATGTGCACCTTCTCGTCGGCCATCTCGACATGCAGCGCCCGGGCGTCGGCGTCGGAATAGACCGCCACGGTCTTGATGCCCATGCGGTGGGCAGTTTTGATCACACGACAGGCGATTTCGCCGCGGTTGGCGATGAGGATCTTCTTGAACATGGCACCCCGAAATGGCTTTTCAGGACAAGCTTCTAGACCGGACAGGCCACCCCGGCAATCACACCAAAGACCACGCCTCCCCACAAACTTTCCCTGCCTTTTTCCGGTTCCTGCGCTATAGGCGGCGGAATGAGCGATCCAAATGACATCATTTACGGCGTCCACCCCGTCGCCGAGGCGCTGAAGAACAAGAAGCGCAAGATCTATTCGCTGAAGGCGTCCAAGAACGCCGCCGACCGGCTGGCGGCCGAAATCGCCGAGCGTGGCATCGTGCCGGAGATCGTGCACCCCCGTGACCTCGACAAGAAGCTGGGAGCGGAGGCGGTGCACCAGGGCCTGCTGATGGAGGCCAAGCCGCTGGACCAGCCGCGCCTCGACCAGATCGAGAAATCAGGGATCGTTGTCCTGCTCGACCAGGTGACCGACCCGCACAATGTGGGTGCCATCCTGCGCACCTGCGCCGCCTTCAACGTGACGGCACTGGTGGCCACCGCGCGCCACAGCCCGGAGGCTTCCGCCGTGCTGTTCAAGTCCGCCTCGGGCGCCTTCGAGCACGTGCCCTTCGTGAAGGTCACCAACCTGTCGCGCGCCATGGCGGAGTTGAAGGATTATGGCTTCCGCATCCTCGGGCTCGACAGCGACGCGCCGGAGGATATCTCCGCCGTCGACCGCGCGCCGCCCGTCGCCATCGTGCTGGGCGCCGAAGGCAAGGGCCTGCGCCAGCTGACGCGCGACAGCTGCGACCATCTCGTGAGGCTGGACATGAACGGCCCGATCCGCAGCCTCAACGTCTCCAACGCTTGCGCGGTGACGCTCTACGCGCTGACGCGCTAGCTCGCCCCGCGGCTAGTGCACGTAGAAACCGGCGATGAACACCAGGTCCTTGTGCAGCACCGCCCAGGACTTCTTGTCACCGAGTTTGCCGGTGCTCGGATCAGGCCACTCATAATCGAACCAGCCACCGGCTTCCGTGGCCTCGGCGCTCATCAGCGTCCCGAACTTCTTGCCCGAGGGATCGGCAATGGTGTCGAGCATCACGCCATCGAGCTTCGCGTTCGCAGCATGGGCAAGTACCTTGCCCTCGGGCCCGCGCGACTGGACCACGATATAGACATCGCCCTCCAGAAAGCCCGAGGCCTTGCCCTCGCCGAACACCTTGAAGGCCGCATCGCCCTTTTCGTCATAAAGGGCAATGGCCTTGGCAACCATCGCCTTGGCCTGATCCTCGGTTCCGGCTTCGGCCTTCAGCGAAAACCCCGCCACAGCCAGCGTAGCCACCGCCCCAATCGCCATCACCCGCCTGCGGTTGATTACCTCAATCATCTTCTTCCTCCGGCTGAAAATCGTGCCGCAAGGCATTAACACAGCTGCAGATTGCCGGGCACTCCGTAGAACCCCTGAATCGGCCCCCCGCTCTCTTCCCTGTTGCCATGCAACCCCAAAGCGTTCTAACCACGGCCCTGACGCCGGCTTAGCTCAGTTGGTAGAGCACCTGATTTGTAATCAGGGGGTCAGGGGTTCGAGTCCCTTAGCCGGCACCAGTTAAATCAATTAGTTACATGATTTTTCCTTCTCCCAAAGAACGGGATTAAATGGATTTGGTACACTTTTGGCACAGCCGGGGAGATGCCTTCCGGTCTGGCTGTACTTAGTTTTCTGAAAAGGATGCCGAACGGCAAAACGGCCATGGACGCTCTCTCCCGCCCGCGCCCGTGCTGCATTTTTACTCCGGAAAACTGCTGCAGATTCACTCCGGCGTTGACACACCGGAGCCATGCCCATTGCCGGACGCTGTGAATGGCTGCTCCAACACTTCAACTAGTCCACGGCGGTCATGTCCCAGCCACAGCACTGCAGAATTCCCGCCGCAAGGGCAGGCCATGATCGACACCATGAAAACGATCCAGAAGCCCGCCAATCTCTTTCTCGCCGCCGCCTCGGCGGTCGACCGGCGGATTCCTCTAGGCAACTCCGTGGTGGAAGTGCGACCACTTGTGGATGAACTCGCGATGTATTTCCCCCGGCACCAGCCCCAAGAATTAAGCGCGGCAGTCATCACGGTAATCGCACTGCGCGGTGCGGCTATGCAGTGGCAGGCTAAACAGCCCGCTCGCGCAACCGGCCAGAACGCTTAGGCCCCGCTCAGAACGCCCAAGCGAGGCCAGCGGTGCCCGTGAGGGTGAGGGCGTCGCTGGTGTCGTAGCCCGCCTCGCCGGTGAGGGTGAGGCTAGCGCCGCTGTCCGTCTCGTAGGCAAGGTCGAGGCCCGCGAAGCCGCGCACCGTCGTGTCGTCGTCGCTGACATTGAAGTTCAGCGACTGGCCCAGCAGCGTGGCGTTGACGTCTTCGCTGTTGGTGTAGGTCGCATCAGCACCCAGCCGCAGCGCGGCATCGAAATGCCCGCCATTGGTCATCATCGGCGCAATCGCGAAGGCCACCTGACCGCGCAGATCGAAGAGGTTCACTGAGCGTGAGTCAACCGAGAGGTCAGCCGTCGAGTTGGTCTCGTCATAGCCGTCCATGAACAGCCCGGCATAGCGTGCCCGGAGGCTCGGCGTGAAGATCATGCCGCCGGTGGCAATATCCGTTCCAATCGTCGCCGACGGGCTGATGAAGATGCCGTTCGGGTCGCCCTTGGCCTGTTC
>CANJMQ010000019.1 GCA_947475225.1 Bradyrhizobiaceae bacterium | reverse complement strand
TGTCGCAGGTGCCGATGACGTAGACCGGCTTCACGCCTTGGCCCAGCCCTGCTTCATGTTGCGGAAGCCGAGTTTGTAGACCTCTTCCGGCGAGGGCGCGAAGTCGCGCCACACGCGGGTGGCGGCGGCCAGCGCCGGCATTGAGCGACCGAACGCCTCGATGGTGAGGAAGCCATCATATTTCGACTTCTTCAGCGCCTTGTAGGTTTCAGCCCACGGCACATGGCCCTTGCCCGGCGTGCCCCGGTCATTCTCGGAGATATGCACATGCACCATGTGCGGGCGGATGGTCTTGATGGCAGCGACCGGATCCTTCTCCTCGATGTTGGAGTGGAAGGTATCATACATGCCCTGGACGTGCGGGTGGTCGACCTCGTCCAGATAGTCGTTCAGCTGCTGCATGGTGTTGAGGAAATAGCATTCGAAACGATTCAGCGCCTCAAGCGCGAAGGTGACGCCCTTCCTGCCCGCATAGTCGCCCGCCTTCTTGTGGAAGGTCAGCGCGCGCTTGCGCTCGGCGGCGGTGGCCGGGTTGCCGGAGAAGTAGCCCAGTTCCGAATGCATCGGCCCGCCGAGGATGGGGGCGCCCAGTGCGGCGGAGCAGTCGATTGTCCACTTGGCATAGTCGAAGGCGGCGGCCTGGCTGGCCTTGTCGGGCGACAGCGGGTTCTTGCCCTGGATGACGCTCACCACCGAGCGCTCGAGCCCGATCTTGTCGAGGAGTGCTCCGAGCTTCGCGTAATGGGCGGGGTCGCCCTCGAACATCGGGATCTCGACGCCATCATATCCGGTCTTCTTCAGCGCCCGCAGAATGGGCTCATGCGCAAGCGTGACGTGTGGCGTCCACAGCAGCAGATTGAAACCAAGCTTCATTGACATGCCCTCCCAAGCATCAGCGCAGGACAAACCGTCTCGCGCCGCTTGTCAATTCCTGATATACGCCTTTCAAACGACAAACCTGAGGTCCCGCCGATGAACAAGCCGCATGATCCCGCTTCCGCCACCAACGCGGCCCTGCTGCGCGCCCAGGCCTTCATGACGCCCTCGCCCGTGCCGTCGATCTCGACCGAGCTCCTCGTCTCGGCGGATGGCGAGCTGAACCGCGAGCTCCAAAGGTTCCTGTTCGATCCGCCGTCCAACCCGGACCTCCTCAAGGGCAAGAAGATCGCCATCTGCTGTTCCAACGGGGTGGAGGAAATCGAGATCGTCGGCGCCACCAAGTGGCTCACCGAACATGGCGCCACCGTGCATGTGGTGGCGCCGCGCATCGGCGAGTTCCACCCGACGCTGGGCCTGCGCTTTCCGCCGCTCACCAAGACCCATGTTCTGGCCATCCGCCTCATGGAAAATGCCGGTTGGCTGAAGATCGACTGCTACATGGACGAGGCGAAGATCGCCGACTACGACGCCTGCATCTTCCCCGGCGGCTGCTGGAACCCGGATTTCCTGCGCGCCGACAAGCACGCCCAGACATTTGTTCAGGACATGCTGGCCTCCGGCAAGCCCACCTGCGCCATCTGCCACGGCCAGTGGGTGATGGTGAGTGCCGGCATCCTCAAGGGCAAGAAGGCCACCGCCGTGTGGAACATCCATCCCGACCTCGCCAATGCCGGCGCCACCGTGCTCGACGAGCCCTGCGTGGTCGACGGCAACCTGATCACCGCCCGCTTCCCCTATGACCTGCCGCGGATGGTGGCCGCACTGGTGAAGCAACTGGTGACCTAGACCACCTACCCGTTTCTCTCCACCGCATCATCGCCGGGCTTGTCTCGGTGATCCTTTTCACGGTTCGGAAATGGATACGCGGGTCAAGCCCAACCTATCGAGACAAGCCCAGGCATGATGAGTGACAGGGTGTAGCATTGTGTTCGGCAGGCTTTCACGCGTTGTCACTTAGGCCCCAAGCGGCTAGTTTCCAAGCCATCAGGTCAAGGACGGCCACCCCAAGGCGCAATCACGATTGCACAGACAGGCCGTGACCCGGCGAGGTGAGGAATTTTTCTGATGAAGCTTCTGAATACCATGCTGACGAAGATCATCAGAACCGGCACCCTCGAAGTGGTGGATGCTGAGGGCACGGTTCACCGCTACGCCGGAACACCCGAGCCCTTCGTGCGCGTCAAGCTGCATGACCCTTCTCTCTACAACTCGCTTGTCTGGAACCCGGACCTCAAGGCGGGCGAGGCGTATATGGACGGCACGCTGACCATCGAGCAGGGCACGTTGCGTGACTTCCTGACGCTGTTTGCCATCAACCGGGGCGTCTCCCGCAAGCTACCCATCCAGAGGCCGCTGCGGCGCATGGCCAAGCGGCTGAAGTCCCTCTGGCAGCGCAACACGCTGGTCCAGTCGCAGCGCAACGTAGCGCATCATTACGACCTGTCGAATGAGCTCTACGGCCTCTTCCTCGACAGCGGCATGAATTATTCCTGCGCCTATTTCCGTTCACCCATGGACACGCTGGAGGAGGCCCAGCAGAACAAGCTCCGGCACATTGCCTCCAAGCTTGATCTCAAGCCCGGGCAGCGGGTGCTCGACATCGGCTGCGGCTGGGGTGGCATGGCGATCTATCTCGCCCAGAATTTCGACGTCCATGTCACGGGCGTCACGCTGTCGAAGGAGCAGCTCGCTCTCGCACAGCAGCGGGCCGAACAGCTCGGCCTTGCCGACAAGATCAGCTTTCAGTTCAAGGACTATCGCGACGTCGCGGGCACGTTCGATCGCATCGTGTCGATCGGCATGTTCGAGCACGTTGGCATTTCCTATTTCCAGCAGTATTTCGGCAAGATCCAGAGCCTGCTGGCGCCTGATGGCGTGGCGCTCGTGCACGCCATTGGCCGCAAGGGCGGGCCGGGCACCACCGGCAAATGGCTGCGGAAATATATCTTCCCCGGCGGCTATTCACCGGCCCTGTCAGAGACCTTCGCCGCCATCGAGTCCTCGGGGCTGTGGGTGACGGACACCGAAATCTGGCGCCTGCACTATGCCGAAACGCTGCGCGCCTGGTATGACCGGTTCGAGGCCAACCGCGACAAGGCGGAAGCCCTGCTGGGCGAGACGTTCTGCCGGATGTGGGAGTTCTATCTCATCACCAGCGAGCTGAGCTTCCGCTACTTCAAGCACATGGTGTTCCAGATCCAGCTGGCCAAGACGGTCGACACGCTGCCGCTGCAGCGTGACTACATGGTGGATATTGAGAGGGAGTTGATCGCGGCGGAAGGCAAGACGTGAAGTGACTTCCCCTTCTCCCCTCATTCGGACGGGAGAGGGGGCTGTGGACGCATCACCCAAGGTGACAGCCGGGCTTGCGGTGACCAGCCACATATTCATCGATCAGCTGGCGATAGCGCACCGGGCCGAAGCTGGGGAAGTGGCCGCCGTGGACGATGGCGACAGGGAGCGCGCGCAGGCGCTCCAGCGTCTCGACATAGACCGGCACATCGGAATGATAGGCATCATCGATCAGCGGGCCGTCATAGATGATGTCACCGGAGAGGAAGGTTCCGGTCGTGTGCTCGAACAGGCCGATGCCGCCAGGCGAGTGGCCGGGCGTATGGACCACCTCAAAGGCGCGGTCGCCCAGGTCGATGACGTCACCCTGCTCGAGGATGCGCTCCGCGTGGGCGGGCCTCACGTGATATTTCGTCTGGTCCCAGCCTTCAGGCTGGCGGAGGAACATCTCGTCGGTGGCATAGTGCGCGAGGATCAGGTCGTTCCGCGGGTCGGCGAGGATCGCGGCCTCGGCGGAATGCACCGCGCAGTGGCCGAACTCATGGTGGCAGCCGATGTGATCGAAGTGGGTGTGGCTCGCCACACAGGTGAGATCGCGTTCCGACACCAGCGGCACGTGGGCGCGCAGGCTGAAGTGGCCCAGCCCTGAATCAAACAGCAGGTCGCGGTCGCGGCCGCGCACGTGCCAGATGTTGCAGCGGAAGAAGGGCTTGATCCACGGCTCGTGGATCAGCGTGACACCATCGGCAAAGTGCAGCGTTTCATACCACTCAGTGGGGCCGACGCGGAGGTCCATGGCTCAATCCTTCAGCACGATCACATGCGGCGCGTCGATGGCGAGCGACACCGTCTGCCCGGCGGCGATGGCGGTTTTGGCGGGAAGGCGGGCCAGAACGTCCACGCCGTTGGCCCGTGCCGTCACGCGCTTGAAGGCGCCCTGATAGACGACGTCCGTCACCTCGCCATGGATGGGCCCGCCGAGCGAGACATGCTCGGGGCGGATCGCCACGTGGCTGGCGCCGTCGACGGCAGGGAAGCGGCCGAGCGGCGTGTCGATCATGCCATTGGCCGTGATGCCGGTGAGGACGGTGCTCTCGCCCATGAAGGTTGCGGTGAAGCGCGTCGCAGGCCGCGCATAGACGCGTTCGGGTGGACCCTCGTCCTCGATCCGGCCGTGGTTCATCACGACCACGTGGTCGGCCAGCGCCATGGCCTCTTCCTGGTCGTGGGTCACGTGGATGAAGGCGGTGCCGACGCGCTTCTGGATGGCCTTCAGCTCATCCTGCATCTGGCGGCGGAGCTTGAGGTCGAGCGCACCCAGCGGTTCGTCAAGCAGCAGTACCGCGGGCTCGACGATCAGCGCGCGGGCAAGCGCCACGCGCTGGCGCTGGCCGCCGGACAGCTGGTGGGGCTTCCTCTCGAAGGAGGCGGCAAGGCCCACGACATCGAGCATGGCGCGCGCCTTGGCATCCCGCTCCGGCTTCGCCACACCCTTCATGCGCAGGCCGAAGCCGACATTGGCGCCAATCGACATGTGGGGGAACAGGGCATAGTCCTGGAACACCGTGGCGGTGGGGCGTTTGGCGGGGGCCATGGCCGTGCAGTCCTGCCCACGGATCATCACGCGGCCCTGTTCGGGGCTGAGGAAGCCGCCGAGAATCGACAGGAGCGTGGTCTTTCCTGAGCCCGAGGGACCGAGCAGCACCGTGTAGCTGTCCGGCGCGAGGCTGAGCGACACATCGTCCAGCACCTTCGTCGGACCGAAGCTGTGGGAGACGTGGTCAATGGAAACGAGAGCCGTCATTGCGGGCGCTTTCGGAAGGCTGTGAGTTCGAAGACGATGGCGAGGATGATGGAGACGCCGAACACCATCGCCCCCACCGCATTGGTCTTGGGGTTCAGGCCAGCGCGCAGCAGGTTCCAGATCTCGACGGGCAACGTGGTCTCGAAGCGGGTGAGCAGGAAGGAGATGACGAACTCGTCCCATGAGAAGGTCATGGAGAGGAAGAAGCTGGCGAAGAGGGCCGGCCACATGATGGGCGCAGTGATGAGCAGCAGGACTTTCGCCTCGCTGGCACCGAGGTCGCGCGCCGCGCGCTCGATGTTGGCCTGGTGGTCGCCCATCTGGCTGTAGATGATGGCAAAGCAGAGCGGCAGGTTGATCACCACATGTCCGATGCCGGCTGCCACGAGCGACTTCGGAAGGCCGATCCAGTTGAAGAAGATCAGGAGCCCCATGCCGATGATGAGGTAGCTCACGGTGAGCGGCAGGGTGATCAGCCCACGGAGGAAAGCCGAGGCGGGCAGGTGGAAGCGCGCGAAGCCCCAGGCGGAGAGGAAGCCCAGCAGCGTGGCGACGGCTGAACTCAAGAGCGCCACGACCACCGAGTTGCCAAGGCCCGCGGTGAGCCGCGCGTCACCCAGCACCGCCGCATACCAGCGCAGGCTCGGCCCGTTGAAGGGCGGAATGGGGAACAGCGTGCCCTGAAAGGAGAACAGCACCAGCACCGCCACTGGCAGGAAGATGAAGCCGTAGAGGAGGAGGGCATAGACGATGGCCAGCGCGCGCGTCATCACGCCCTCTCGATCTTCAGCCAGCGGGCGCAGGCGAGATAGGCGAGTGTGACGACGGCCATCAGGATCAGCGAGAGGGCGGAGGCCGAGGCGAAGTCGCCGCGCCGGCCGATCTGCATCATGATGAGCTGCGGCATGAGGAGCTCGTTGTTGCCGCCCAGGATCTGCGGCGTGATGTAATCACCGATCGCCAGCACGAAGGTGAGGAAGGCGCCGACCATGATGCCGGGCAGCGTGAGCGGCAGGATCACGTGGATGAATGTCTGGAACCCGGACGCGCCGAGGTCGGTGGCGGCCTTGCGGTAATTGGGCGAGAGCTGCTTGAGGTTGGCGTAGATTGTCAGTGTCAGGAGCATCACGAAGAAGTGGACGAAGCCTATCACCGTGGCGGTGCGCGTGTTCGCGATCTGGATTGGCTCCGACAGGAGGCCAAGGTTGACGAGGGTGGAATTGACCACGCCCTTCTCGGCCAGCACGAGGAGCCAGGAGTAGGAGCGCACCACGTAGGAGGTCCAGAATGGCAGAACGGCCAGCATCAGCGCGAGGCGCTGCCAGCGCTCCGGCACCATGAAGGCCAGGATCCAGGCGAAGGGATAGGCCAGCAGCACCGAGATCACGGTGACGATCAGCGTCACCTCGAGCGAATTGATCAGCGCGTGCCAGTAGCTGGGGTTGGTGAAGAACTGTGCGTAAGCCGCGAGGCTTGCGCCTTCACCCGCCTTGGGATGGAGGCTCATCACCCCCATCGCGACGAAGGGCACGACGAAGAAGACCAGCGTCCACAGCAATGCCGGTGTGACGCTGGCCCATGCGATGCGTGATGTCGAGGCTGAACTCACTGCCCCTGGATCATGGCGGTCCAGAGGTCCTGCATCTTCTTGTCGAGGTCTTCCGAGGGTGCCGGGTATTCCTGGGCGCGCTTCAGGAAGTCGGCCTGCTCGTCAAAGCGCAGGATCTTCTTCTGGTCGGCGGTGAGGGTGGCCTGCTTGTTTGCCGGCATGCCCCAGTAGCACGACGAGGTGGCAAGCCGCGCCTGGCCCTCGGGGCTCATCACGTACTGGATGAACTTCAGCGCGTTGTCCTTGTTCTTCGAGTCCTTGAACATGGCGAGCGACTGCGACCAGAGGACGGCACCCTCCTTGGGGATCGAGAAGTCGAGGTCCGGATTTTCCTTGGCGATGCCGGCCGTCACCCATTCGCCGCCGCCGATCAGGATGTCGGCCTCGCCGGTGGCGAGGGCCGTCTGGCTGGCGACCACGTCGGTCACCGCCTTGGCATTGGCCTTCATCTTCTGCAGGACCTCCTTGATGGCGGGGAGATCGGCCTCGGTCAGTTCCGAGGTCTTCTTGCCGATCGCCATGGCGGCAAGGCCCATCACCGGCAGGTAATAGTCATAGATGGCGATCCGGCCCTTGTACTTGTCGTTGGTCAGCACGCCGAGCGTGTCCATGTCGGCGGCATCGACCTTCGACTTGTTGAAGCCGATGGTGTTGTAGCCGAACTTCTCGGTGACCCCGTAGCGCTTGCCGTCCACCACGGCGTGCTGGTTCATCAGCACCTCGGGGAAAATGTCGGCCATGGGCAGCTTGTCCTCCGGCAGCGGCTCGAACAGCCCGCGGTCGACGCCGCGGCGGACGTCCACCGTGTCGATCACCATCACGTCCCAGTCGCCGGGCTGGGACTGGTCGACGATGGCAAGGCCCGCACCCGTGCCCTCGAACTCCTTGACGTTCACCTTGATGCCGGTGGCGTCCTCGAAGGGCTTCAGCAGGTTCGGATCGGAATGATCGCACCAGACCAGCGCGTTCAGATCCGCGGCGGAGGCGGCGGCGTAAGAACCGATGAGGGCCAAGGCAGCGACGGAAGCGCCGAAGAGACGGCGCGTGAGACGGTTGGTCATTTTGGCGTTTCTCCCTGTATTGAGAAAAGTTGAACCAATTACAAAGTTGAGTCAATTCCAAAAATCAGGCAGACTGACTGAATGTCAGGCCTCCGCGAGCGACAGAAAGCCATCCGCCATGACCGCATCATCGAGGCGGCGACGCGGTTGTTCCAGGAGCAGGGCTACGAGACGGTGAAGATGGAGGCGATCGCGGCGGCGGCCGAGGTGGCGATCGGGACCATCTACAATTACTACCGCAACAAGGGCGACCTGCTGGTGGCCATCGTCTCGCTCGAGGTGGAGGAGGTGCTGAGGCTGGGCGAGCAGGTGATCGCCGCGCCGCCGCCCAGTGCGGAGGCCGCCGTCGACGCGCTGATCGGCGGTTATGTGGAGCATTCGCTGCACTACCTCTCGAAGGAGATGTGGCGGCAGGCCATGGCGATTTCCACCACGCAACCGACGAGCCCCTTCGGCGAGACCTATGCCGCCCTTGACGTGGCGCTGGCCCGCCAGACCTGCCAGTTGCTGGAAAAGCTGCAAGAGCTGGGGCTGCTGAGCCGCGCGGCTGATGCCGGGAGCCTGGGCGAGGTGATTTTCAACAATACGAACATGAACTTCATGGTTTTCGTGAAGGACGCGGACATGACCCTTGCCGAGCTTCGCAACCACCTCCGCCGCCAGCACGATGCCGTCCTGACGGAATTCCGGATTGTGGGTGCGAAAGTTTAAATTCCAATTTTTGGAATTTAATCCTTGACAGCGCGCGCTCCCTGGGGTACAAGAGATTATTCTCGATAATTGGGTCCCAACGTACCGTCACCCCGGCGAAAGCCGGGGCCCCGCTTCGGGCGGTAACCCCGTGAAAGGCTGGGTCCCGGCTTTCGCCGGGATGACGGATATCTTTGGGGCCTCGGGGCGACGATCATTTTTGTCACCCTCTGGCCCTAGCAACGGGCAAAGCTGGTGCATTTCCATGAGGACCGCGTTTCTGCTATCACCGACCATCACCCGGAGGAGATTTGACCGATGAACAAGCCCGTGAACATGGCTGGCGCCACCAGCTGGGAACCCTCGCCCAACAATCTTGAACCGTTCTGGATGGGCTTTACGCCCAACCGCGCCTTCAAGAAGCGCCCGCGCATGATCGCCCGCGCCAAGGACATGCACTACTATGACATGACCGGCCGCCCGATCCTCGACGGCTCTGCCGGGTTGTGGTGCTCCAACGCCGGCCACTGCCGTGGGCCCATCGTCGAAGCCATCCAGAAGTCGGCCGCCGAGCTCGACTTCGCGCCGACATTCCAGTTCGGCCACCCCAAGGTGTTCGAACTCGCCGCCCGCCTCGCCACCATGGCGCCGGGCGACCTGAACTATGCCTTCTTCTGCAACTCGGGTTCGGAAGCTGCCGACACCGCGCTGAAGATCGCGCTGGCCTATCACCGTGCCAACGGCGAGGCGAGCCGCACCCGCCTGATCGGCCGCGAACGCGGCTATCATGGCGTGAACTTCGGCGGTATTTCGGTGGGTGGCATGGTCGCCAACCGCAAGTGGTTTGGCGCCATGCTGGCCGGTGTTGACCACCTGCCGCACACCTACAATCGCAAGGAACAGGCCTTCACCCGCGGCGAGCCGGAGTGGGGCGCGCACCTCGCCGACGAACTCGAGCGTCTGGTCGCGCTGCATGATGCCTCGACCATCGCCGCCGTCATCGTCGAGCCGATGGCAGGCTCCACGGGCGTGCTGCCGCCACCCAAGGGCTACCTGAAGCGCCTGCGCGAGATCTGCACCAAGCACGGCATCCTGCTGATTTTTGACGAGGTCATCACCGGCTTCGGGCGCTTGGGCCATGCCTTCGCGGCGGAACGCTTCGGCGTCACGCCGGACATCCTGACCTTTGCCAAGGGTGTCACATCCGGCACCGTTCCGATGGGCGGCTGCATGGTGCGCCAGGGCATCTACGACAAGTTCATGAACGGCGCTGACCATGTGATCGAGCTGTTCCATGGCTACACCTACACCGGCCACCCGATGGCCGCCGCTGCCGGTGTCGCCACCATGGACCTCTATCGTGACGAGAAGCTGTTCGAGAACGCCAAGAGGCTCGAGAACGTGTGGGCCGATGCCGCCTTCACGCTCCAGGGCCATCCGCTGGTCGAGGACATCCGCACCATCGGGCTTGTCGCCGCCATCGACCTGAAACCCATCGAGGGCTCGCCGGGACTTCGCGCCTACAAGGCCATGGAGAACGGGTTCCATGATGTGGGCCTGCTGGTCCGCATCACGGCGGATACGATTGCGCTCTCGCCGCCGCTGATCATCAACGAGAACCAGATCGACGAGATCTTCTCAGACAAGCTGCCGAAGGTGCTGGCCTCCGTGGCCTGATCGCGCCGTTCTTTGCAGTTGCGAAGGCCGGAGGGGCGAACCTCCGGCCTTTTTCCGTGGGCGGGGGAAAACGGGGCTTCCCGGAAAGGCCGATTCATGCGATTCCATAAGCAGTTGCCCGGCGCGAACCAAGAATCGAGCGGGGCAGGGGTAAGTAATGGGTTAGAGGGTCGAGGCAGAATGTCACGGCACATGGCACCGGTGATGCTGGGGCTCACCGCCTTTCCGCTGGCTGCGATTGGCATCGCGGCCTATCTCGTCGTGTCCGCCGGCCCGCAGATGCTGGCGGTGGCGGGTGCCATCCTGCTGCTCGCCTGCTGCATGCTCATCGCCGTCACCGTGGCCGTGGTGAAGCTGTCGCGTCATGACGCGTGGCTGTGGGCCCAGCAGGATTCACTGGGCGGGCTGGCCGGCAAGACCGATGACCTGCTGGCACGGCTGGCCAGTGTCGAGCAGCGCAATGACGATACCGTGACAACCGCCCAGCTCGGCGCCGTGGTGGCCGACGTGCACAAGCTGCGACGCGAACTCCATGACTATGTCGCCGCGCAGCCGCACTGGCGGCAATATGGACCGGGTGCCGAGTCACCCGTTGCCAGCGCGCCCGAACCGAAGGCTGGCAAGGCCGCCGGCCGCGAGGAACTGACGCTGCTTTTGGAGCCGGTGGTGGAACTGGCATCGGGTTCCACCAGCCATTACCGCGCACTGGTCAACCTTGCCGATGGCCGCGGCAAGATGATTGGTCATGACGATCTCATGCAGAAGGCCGATCAGGGTGGCATGCGCGCCGCGCTTGACCTGCGCGTGGTGCGCATGGTGGCGCCGGTGCTGCGCCGCCTGCGCAACCGCAATCCGGGCTTGCGCGTCTTCGTGCCGGTGGGCCGCGCCACGCTCGGGTCGCAGGAAGAGGCGAGCCGCCTGCTGGCGCTGCTGCAGCGTGATGGCGACGTGGCCGAAGGCATGGTCTTCGAATTCGCACAGCAGGACTTGGGTAAGCTCGATGCGGCGGGAATAGAGAACCTGGCGCGGCTGGCGCGTGCCGGCGCCACGCTGGCGCTGCGCGACGTCTATCTCGGCGGTCTCGACCTTGCGTCGCTCCGGCAACTGGGCGTGCGCTTCCTGTCCTTCCCGCCGCATGCGGTGGATGCGGGCTCCGGCCCCAATGCCGCGTGGAACGACTTCTCCAAACAGGCGCGGGCGCTGAAGATGCAGCTGATCGTGGGCGATGTGAAGACGCCGCAGCAGGCAAGTGCGGTGAGCCGCGTGGCGCGCTTCGGTCATGGCCCGTTCTTCGCGCCGCCGCGCAAGGTGCGCCCCGAGGCCGGCATTGCCAGAGCGGCCGCGCGCCAAGCCAACGTCGCCTGACGCACTCACCGATGATGCAGCGATTTTCCGACGCCTATGCCGTGTGGTTCTGCGACATCTGGGGTGTCGTTCACAATGGCGTGGCGCCGTTTCCCATCACCGTCGCGGCGTTGAAGCGCCACCGCGCGAAAGGCGGCACGGTCATCCTCGTCACCAATTCGCCGCGCAGCAATCTGGGCGTCGAGACGCAGCTGCGCGAGATCGGCGTTGATCCCGCAAGCCATGACGGCATCGTCACCTCCGGCGACGTGACGCAGGTTCTGATGCGGCTGCATGGCGGCGAAGGCGTCTATCACGTGGGTGCCGCCCGCGACCATTCGATCTATGACGGCACGGGTGTTTCGCGCGTTGGTCTCGATGATGCGCAGGCGGTGCTGTGCACCGGTTTGTTCGACGACCTCAACGACAGGCTCGAGGACTATGAGCCACTGCTCGAGGACATGAAGCGGCGCGGCCTCACCATGATCTGCGCCAACCCGGACACGATCGTGAAGAAGGGTGACCGCATCCTCTATTGCGCGGGCAAGCTGGCCGAGATCTATGCCGCGCGCGGTGGCGAGGTGCTGATGGCGGGCAAGCCCTTCGCCCCGATCTATGATCTCGCCATGGCCGAGGCCCGGCGCATCACCGGGCGCGACATCGACCGGCCGGACATCCTGGCGATCGGCGACGGGCCGGAGACCGATATCCGCGGCGCTGCCGACTATGGCCTTGATGCCCTGCTTGTTGCAGAAGGGGTGACCGATGCGAGCGAGGGGCTGCACGTGGCCGAGGCAGAAGTGCTGCGGGCCGTGCCGCACGCCCGCATCGTGGCAACCGTCCACGACCTGTCATGGACGTGATAAGGAACCGGAATGCAACTGATCGCGGGCCTCGCACCCGTTCCTGAAACCTGCCGGGGCGGCGTCGTCGCCATCGGCAATTTCGATGGCGTGCATCGCGGCCACCAGACGCTGCTGGCGGTCGCGGCGGAAGAGGGCGCGCGTCTCGGTTGCCCTTGGGGCGTGATGAGCTTCGAGCCGCACCCCAGAAGCTTCTTCCGCCCGGACGAGCCGGTGTTCCGGCTCACGCCGCAAGCGCTGAAGGCGAGGCTCGTCGGAGCGCTGGGTGCTGCCTTCACTGCCGTGCTGGATTTCGACAAGGCGCTCTCGGACTTGTCACCCGAGGATTTCGTGCGCCTGCATCTCGTCGAGCGAATGGGCGTGCGCCACGTGGTGATGGGCTATGACTTCCATTTCGGCAAGGGCCGCAAGGGCAGCCCCGCCACCATGACGGAGCTTGGCGCCAAGTTCGGCTTCGGCGTCACCATCGTGGACCAGGTGACGGACGAGGGTGACCAGCATTCGCCCTTCTCCTCGAGCAACATCCGCCAGGCGCTGCGCCACGGTCATGTGACGGCGGCGGCGCGCGACCTCGGCTATCACTGGACGGTGCTTGGCGAGGTGGTGAGGGGCGACCAGCGCGGCCGCACCATCGGCTTCCCCACGCTCAACATCGTGCTGGAAAAGGGTGCTGACCCGTTCCGCGGCATCTATGCGGTGCGGGTGCGTGATGCGCTCACGCCGGGTGCGGAGGTGTGGTCCGGTGCGGGATATTTCGGCGACCGGCCGACCTTCGACACGGGGCGCACCTTCCTTGAAGTCTATCTCATCGGCTTCGATGGCGATCTCTATGGCCGGCAATTGTTCGTGGAGTTCATCGACCTGATCCGGCCCGACAAGCGCTTCGCCTCCATCGACGAACTGGTGACGCAGATGAAGGCCGACTGTGCGGCGGCGATGACGCGGCTCGAGGCTGTGCAGGCGGATGATCCTGTCGCGGCGCTGCCGCTGGGCAGGCTGCAGGCCGAGGGGATGATCTAGGGCCGCCGCCTCGCCTTCAGGGTGAGGCTTCCATCGCCAGTCGCGCTTCCTGCTTCCGCTGCCGGCCATCGAGCCAGATGATGGCGAGGCCGGCCAGCGCCACCAGCACCATGCCGGCGATGGCAAGCCTGTTGGGGATCTCGCCGAAGACGGCAAGGCCCGAGAGCACCGCCCAGATGGTGAGCGTGTACATGAAGGGGGCGACCGTCCGCGCCTCGCCCATCCGGTAGGTGAGGTAGAGCAGCAGGTGGCCCGACACCGCCATGGTGCCCGACACCACCATCAGCAGGATTTCGCGGCTGCCCGGCACGATCGGGGTTTCCAGTGTCAGCATCCCAAGGAGGCCGGTGAGGGTGAGGACCACGATCACCGTCAATGCCGCCACCAGCGGCGGCATGCCGCGCGGGACGTTGGGGGTGAGCAGGTCACGCACGGCAGACGCGATGGCAGTGAGGAAGGCGAGGCTGGCCAGCGGCGACACCGCCCCGGTGCCGGGCTGGGCCACCAGCATCGCACCGGCAATGCCGAGCAGGATGAGGAAAAGGCGCTGGCCGCCGAGCCGTTCGCCGCGGAAGGCCCAGGCGCCGAGCAGCACGAAGAGTGGGCAGGTCTGGACGATGGCGGTCAGGTCGGCGATGGCGATGAAGCCAAGCGCGAAGATGAAGCTCAGGTTGGCCACGGTCTCCAGCACGCCACGCGCCACCAGCCACTTGTCGAACATGCGGTGGATGCTGGACTGCTGGCCCATCGCCAGGATGAGGCCGAGGCAGACGGCCAGGGAAACCAGCCCGCGCATCAGCATCAGCTCGAACAGCGGGGCATGCGGCAGCGCCAGCTTCATGCAGCTGTCGGAGGCCACGAAGGAGCCCATCGAAACCACCATCGCAAGGATGGCGCGGAGATTGCCGGAACGGGTCATGAGCGCCAACCGCCGCCGGCCTGGCCGCTCAGTCCGCCTTCTGCGTCGAGGGGTCGAGCAGGCGATGCAGGTGGACGATGAAATAGCGCATCTGGGCGTTGTCCAGCGTTTCGCGCGCCTTGCCCAGCCAGGCCTGATGGGCCTCGGCGTAGTTGGGATAGAAGCCCACCACGTCGAGCTTGTGGAGGTCCTTGAAGGAGACCGACTTCACGTCGTCGAGCTCGCCCCCGAAGACGAGGTGGAGAAGCTGCTGGTCTGGCTTGGCAGGGGTCTTCGTCATGGGTCCTCACGGCTGTTCAGGCGCTTAGGGCATCGATCAGCGCCGCATGGCGCTTCGCACCTGCAGCAACGAGGCCTTGCTGCCACGGCTGCGGGCGGTTGTAAATGTATCCTTTTCCGGAACTGCCGGAGACGATGCCGCCAGCCTCCTGAACCAGCAATTCGCCCGCCGCCAGGTCCCAGTCATTGCGCTTGCCGATGGAGACGGCCCCGGCGAGGCGGCCCGCCGCGACATGGGCAAGCCGCAGCTGCAGGGGGAGCGAGCCTGATGGGTCCGCCACGATGCCGAGATGGGCGAGGCCCGCCAGCGCCTTGCGGTTCCCCGCGATATGGGCGCCTTCAAGCGTGGTGGAATCGGGGATGGCGAGGCGGGTGCCGTTGAGGCTGGCACCTTCGCCCAGGGCGGCGATGAAGAATTCCGCGTGGTGCGGCGTGTAGACGGCGGCCAGCACCGGGCGGCCATTGACGGCGAGTGCTGCCGCCACGCACCACTCCTTGCGGCCCTCGAGGAAGGCGCGGGTGCCGTCGATGGGGTCGATGATCCACAGCCGGTCATGCGCCATGCGGGTTTGCGGGTCATCGGCGGTTTCTTCCGACAGCCACCCGTCATCGGGGCGCTCAGCACGCAGGCGCCGCTCGAACAACGCGTTGATGGCGAGGTCGCCCTCGGTCACATGCGAGCCGTCGGGCTTGGTCCAATGCTGAAGATCCTTCTTGCGCGACAGCGCCAGGCCCAGTTCACCGGCTTCGCGCACCACCTCGAGCAGCAGCTGCGCGTCAGAGGCCGGCAATGGTGAGCCCTTCGACGAGGCAGTTGGGTGCCGACACCGAAGAGCGGAACTCGAGGTTGGAGGCGGGGCGAATGGTGCGGAACATCTCCTTCAGGTTTCCGGCAATGGTGATCTCGCTCACCGGATAGGTGAGTTCACCATTTTCGATCCAGAAGCCCGAGGCGCCGCGGCTGTAGTCGCCTGTCACGTTGTTGATCGAGGAGCCGATGAGCTCGGTGACATAGAGGCCCTGGGTGATGCCCTTGATCTGGTCCTCCGGCGTCTCCGCGCCGGCGGGCAGAAAGACATTGGCGGTGGACGGGCCGCCGCGCGAGCCCTGGCCGGTTGGTGCGAGGCCGAGCTGGCGGGCCGCGCGGAGATCGAGGATCCACCCCGTGAGGACGCCGTCGGCGATGAGGTTGCGCCGGGTGCAGGCCAGGCCTTCGCCGTCGAAGGGGCGCGAGCCGTGGCCGCGCAGCATGTGCGGGTCCTCGAAGATGGTGATGTCAGAACTGAAGATCTGCTGGCCCATTGCCTCCTTCAGGAAGGATGTGCCGCGCGCGACGGCCGCGCCGTTGATGGCGCCGAGCAGGTGGCCGATCAAACCCGAGGCGACGCGGCGGTCATAGATCACCGGCACGGACTGCGACTTCACCTTGCGCGGGTTGACGCGCTCCACTGCGCGTTCGCCCGCCGTGCGTCCGATGATCTCGGGATCGCGCAGGTCGACGTAGTGGATGGCGGAGGAATAGTCATAGTCGCGCTGCATGCCGAGGCCCTCACCCGCGATGGCCGACATCGAGAGCCCGACGCCGGTGCGCCGGTAGCCTTGCGCGAAGCCGTTCGAGATGACGATGCCCACGGAGGTTTCGGAGCGCGAGGCGCCGGCACCTGACGACTTGGTGACGCCCTTCACGGCGAGGCCCGCGGCCTCGGCGCGCCTGGCGATCTCCTCGAGCTTGTGCGGGTCGGGCAGGTCGTTGGCGGCGAGGTCGAGCTCAGGAATATCGCGTGCCAGCTGGTCCGGGTCGGCGACACCGGCATAGGGATCGGGTGTCGCCAGCTTCGCCATGCGGACCGCGTTTTCGGCAAGGCGGTGGATCGCATCCTTGGTCAGCACGCTGCCGGAAATCGAGGCCGAGGACTTGCCGACAAAGGCCTTGAGCGAGATGTCGCGGGCTTCCGCCTGCTCCACCTGCTCGATCTTGCCGTCAAGAATGGAAATCTCGGTGGAGCGACCGTCGGCGGCCACGGCATGGACGGCGTCGGCGCCGAGTTTCCGGGCGTGGGCCACGGCCTCGCCGGCAAGGGCAATGAGATCGTCGATCATGTGAGAAGTGAATCCAGAAGGAAGCCGAGGGTGATGATGAGGCCGAATATGCGGTTTGACCGGAAAAGATCAAGGCAGCGCGCACCATTGTCGGGCTGGAAGCGGGCGAGCTGCCAGGCTGCCTGCATGGCCGCCGCGGCAACGCCCACATGGGCGATGATGTTGCCTCCGGCCAGCCACACCGCGGCATCGATCAGGCCCAGCGCCAGCGCGAAGAAGGCGGCAAGCCACCAGATCGACGTGTCGCCGAATTTCAGTGCGGTGGACTTGAGGCCGATCAGCGCGTCGTCCTCCTTGTCCTGGTGGGCGTAGATCGTGTCATAGGCGAGTGTCCAGGCCACGCCACCGGCATAGAGCAGCACTGGGGCCAGCGACAGCGACCCGTGGATCGCCTCCCAGCCAACGAGCGCACCCCAGTTGAAGGCGAGGCCCAGCACTGCCTGCGGCCAGTCGGTGATGCGCTTCATGAAGGGGTAGACGGCGACGATGATGAGCGAGGCCGCACCGGTGGCCACAGTAAACCAGTTGAACTGCAACAGGATGACGAGGCCGAGGAGGCAGAGCAGGATCAGGAAGCCGAGCGCCTGGCGAACAGTCACCTCACCCGCCGGGATGGGGCGGAGCCTCGTACGCTCGACGCGGCCATCGAAGTTGCGGTCGGCGATGTCGTTCAAGGTGCAGCCGGCACCGCGCATGATGATGGCGCCGACGAGGAAGAGGACGGCATACCAGGGGTTTGGCACGCCGCCGCCAGCGGCGATCTGGGCGAGCGCCAGCCCCCACCAGCAAGGCAGCAGCAGCAGCCACCAGCCGATGGGCCGTTCGAGCCGCATCAGCCGCGCATAGGGCCTCGCCCAGCCGGGCAGAACGCGCTCCGACCAGTGGTCCGGCAGCGCATCGGCAACGCGGGTTTCGGTGTGGCTGGCTTCGGTCATGGGGGCGGTGTACATCAGGAACCCCATGAAGACCACCCCTCGCCTCCACCTCTTGGCCGAGCTCGAACACCAGCGGGACATCGCGCTGGATCGCGAGCAGGCGCATTATTTGACCGGCGTCCTGCGGTTGGCCGCGGGCGACCCCGTGTCGGTGTTCAATGCGCGTGACGGCGAGTGGCTGGCCTATCTGACCGAGGTGACCAAGAAGGGCGTGAGCATCCGCTGCGAGCGGCAGGTCTCGAGCGTCACCCCGCCGCCCGACGTCGACTATTGTTTCGCGCCGCTGAAACATGCCCGCCTCGACTATGTGGTGCAGAAGGCGACCGAACTCGGCGCGCGGCGGCTCAGGCCCGTCATCACCCAGCGCACCATCGCCGAGCGCATCAACATGGTGCGCATGAGGGCCAATGTCGTCGAGGCGGCGGAACAGTGCAACCTGGTGTTCGTGCCGGAGGTTCTGGAGCCCGTGAAGCTGCCGAAGCTGCTGCTGGGCTGGGAGCAGGACAGGGCACTGGTCTATTGCGACGAGACGGCGGCCATCGCCAGCCCCATCGATGCGCTGCGGGAGATCAAGGCGCCGGCCGCCGTGCTGATCGGGCCCGAGGGCGGATTTACCGAGGACGAGAAGGCGCTGCTGACATCGCTGCCCTTTGTCACGGCCATTTCACTGGGGCCGCGCATCATGCGGGCGGATACCGCGGCGGTGGCGGCGCTGACGCTTGTCCAGGCCGTGCTGGGCGACTGGCATCACACCCGCTGACGGGTGCATGCCCAATCTTCGCTTGCCGGATGAAGGGCAGCCGCCTACATCCTCGAACATAGTTTTGACAGGATCGACACCTTGAGCGGACCCGCCCCCGACACGCCAAAGGCGCGCATGCCCATCGAGACCAAGGCCCAGCTCATCGAGGAGCTGGCGTCGGGGTCGAAGCCCAAGTCCGCATGGAAGATCGGCACTGAGCACGAGAAGTTCCCCTTCCTGACGGACACGCTCAAGCCCGTGCCCTATCACGGGCCCCGCTCCATCAAGGCGCTGCTCGACGGCATCAAGCACCGCTATGGCTGGGCCGGCGTCTATGAGGGCGAGAACATCATCGCGCTGTCTGACCCCAATGGCCTCGGCAACGTCTCGCTGGAGCCGGGCGGGCAGTTCGAGCTCTCGGGTGCGCCGCTCGATACGGTGCATGAGACCTGCGAGGAGGTGCACGAGCACCTGACGCAAGTGCGCGAAGTGGGTGACAAGCTCGGCATCGGCTTCCTCGGGCTTGGCGCCTCGCCACTGTGGAGCCTTGCGGAAACACCCGTCATGCCCAAGGGCCGCTACGGCATCATGGCGCCCTACATGGACAAGGTGGGCACCATGGGCCGCGACATGATGTTCCGCACCTGCACGGTGCAGGTGAACCTCGATTTCGCCTCGGAAGCCGACATGGTGAAGAAGCTGCGCGTGTCGCTGGCGCTGCAGCCCATCGCCACGGCCCTGTTCGCCAATTCGCCCTTCCTCGACGGCAAGCCCAATGGCTTCCTGTCCTACCGCTCGGAAGTGTGGCGCGACACCGACAATGCGCGCGCCGGCATGCTGCCCTTCGCCTTCGAGGACGGCTTCGGCTTTGAGCAATATGTCGATTACGCGCTCGACGTGCCGATGTATTTCGTGATGCGCGATGGCAAGTACATCAACACATCCGGTGAAAGCTTCCGCGCCTTCCTCGACGGCCGACTGCCACAACTGCCCGGCGAAAAGCCGGTGATGAAGGACTGGGCGGACCACCTCACCACCATCTTCCCCGAAGTGCGACTGAAGAAATACCTCGAGATGCGCGGCGCGGACTCAGGCCCGTGGCGCCGCCTCTGCGCGCTGCCAGCCCTTTGGGTGGGGCTGCTCTATCACCAGGCCTCGCTCGACGCAGCCTGGGACATCGCGAAGGACTGGACGGCGGAAGAACGCCAGAAGCTGCGTGACGATGTTCCGCGCCTTGCCCTCCATGCGACGATCCGTGGACGGAGCGTCCAGGACATCGCCATGGACGTGCTGAAGATTGCCCGCCAGGGACTGGAAGCACGCGACCTGCACGGCTGCAAGGGGCGGACCGAAGCGGCCTTCCTCGATCCCCTCGACGAGATCGCCCAGAGCGGCAAGACGGCAGCGGAACACCTGCTCGCCCTCTACAACGGCGACTGGCACCACGACGTGACCCGGGTGTTCCGCGACTTCGCGTATTGAGCGGAGCCGGGTCTACTTCCCCAAATTGCCCACTATGTCCTTGAAGATGTCCTCCACCGAGGCATTCGCCGTGCGGCGGCGGGGAGCGGCGCGGCCGCGGCTGGCCGTCGTGGTGCTGCGCTGGGTGCGGGTGCGTGAGTAGGTGGTGGAGCGGCGTCGTCTGGTCGATGCGGTGAGCCTGCGGGTCAGCGCCGATACGATGCCGGCCACGAGGGCCGCCACCAGCGCACCGAAGAAGCCCTTGCCGCTGGCGACGCCGGTGGCCGGCAGCGGTTCGGAGGCCAGCGCCAGCGGCCTGTTGGCCTGTTCGAGGGCGGCGACCACGGCGGTGGCCGAGATCGGCGCCAGCTTCGCCAGTTCGCGCTCGGGAATGCTGGGGTCGACGGAGCGCAGTGTTGCCATGGCCACAGTGCGCGAGCCGAAGACGTCATCGAGGATGGCGTTGCCATCGGAGACGGCTTCCGCGCCCGTGAGTGCGTCCGCATCATCGAGGGGCGAGGCGGCGCCGTTGTCGGAGATGAGGTCGAGCAGCGACTGGAACAGTTCCTCGTCCTTCGCGGCGCGGGCGTGAAGCTTCTCGGCGATGGCCGGACAGAGCTTGGTCATGGCCTTGCGGGTCTGCGCCTCGTCGAGGTCGACGCTGCGCGCCACGACGGTGAAGAGCCTGCCGCCCTGGGCCTGATCCAGCATGCTCATGAGGCTCATCGCGCCGCTCCCGTCTCGCTTCGCCTGAGTATCCTATAGGCGGAGATCACCGATGCAATGCCGAAGATGACGGAGCCCAGCGCGGTTCCCGCCAGCAGCCCCTCGGGGCCGCCCATGCGCGCGCCGATGATGGCGAAGGGAATGGTGCCGAGCGTTGCCTTGGCCCAGTTGAACCAGCTCGAGAGTGCCGGGCGGCCAAGGTTGTTGAAGGCGGCATTGGCCACGAACTGCCCGCCCGCGAAGGCCCAGCTGACGCCGATGTAAGTGCAGAAGAAGACGATGAGATCGCGTGCGCGGCCCGCCGCGTTGAAGGCTTCGGCCACCTGGTGGCGGAACAGGAACAGCACGAGCGAGGTGGCGATGGTGTAGATGGCGGAGAAGATGAGGCCGTCGGTGAGCGTGCGCCTGACCCGGTCATGGCGCTTGGCGCCGTAGTTCTGGCCGATGATGGGGCCGACCGAGCCGGCGAGCGAGAAGATAATGCCGAAGGCCACCGGCACCAGCCGCCCGACAATGGCGAAGCCCGCCACCGATTCATCGCCGAAGGGGGCGATCTCGTAGGTGATGTAGGCGTTGGCGAAGGGCTGGGCCAGTTGCGTGAGGATGGCCGGGAAGGCGATGCCCCACAGCGCCGGGAAGTCGCGCCTCAGGCCGCCGAGGCGGAACGGGTTGATGTAGCGGTGCACGCGCACCACGCCGTTGAGCCCGATGCCGAAGGAGACCACATAGCCGAGCACGGTGGCGATCGCTGCGCCCTGGATGCCGAGCCCGAAGCCGAAGATGAAGATCGGGTCGGCACAGGCGGTGACGATGGCGGTGGACAGCGTGATGTACATGGCCCGTTTGGCATCGCCGAGGCCGCGCAGGATGAAGGAGCAGGAGATTGCCCCGGCGATCAGCACGTAGCCCGGCGACAGCGTCCAGATGAAGAGCTGCGCCAGGCGTTGCGCCTCGCCATGGGCGCCGAGCAGGGAGAGCAGCGCGCCGCTGCCCAAGTCGATTGCCAGCGTGATGACGGCGGCGGTGATGAGCGAGAACATCAATGCGCTGGTGGCGAATTGCCGGGCCCGTTCCTGGTCGCCCGCGCCGACGTTGCGCGCCACGAGGGCTGCCGCCGCGATGCCGCAGCCGATCGACACCGAGAGGTTCGAGAACACGATGGTGCCGGCATAGCCGATCGCTGCCGTCACCTCGGTGTTGTTGAGGAGCGAGAGGAAGAACAGGTCGACGAGGTCGACCATGAACAGCGCCATCAGGCCCAGAGCACCCGTGAGCGTCATCACCACCACGTGGCGCATGATGGAGCCGGTGACGAAGGCGGCGGCGCGCGGTGCTCCGGCAGCGTTGCTCATGTGGTGAAGCCCATGGCGTGCACCTCGGGCAGAAGTTGCTCATGGCTCACGAAGTGATGTCCCGCCAGGCCCGCCATGCGCGCACCCACCACGTTCGATCTCTTGTCGTCGATGAACCAGCAGTGGGCGGGGTTCGTTCCCATGCGTTCCATGAGTTTCGTGAAGCTCCTGGGGTCCGGCTTCTTCATGCCGAACTCGAAGGAGTGGTAGTGCTCGGAGAACACCGCCGTGCAGGCGGGGAACATCTCCGGCAGCGCCGCCTTGGTGAGCGGGCCATTGTTCGAGTAGATGGCGATGCGCGCCTGGGTGCCGATAGCCTTGGCCAGCGCCAGCATGTCAGGCCACGGCTGCATCGATTCGCGGCGGGCCTCCACCCATTGCGTGCGGGTGATCGGGAAGCCGATGCGCTGGCCGAATTCGCGCAGATAGTCGTCAGGGTCCGGATAGCCGCCGGTGTCGGCCGCATCCTCGAAGCCCGAGTCCCAGATGGCAGCGCGGATGTCGCGCGCCGTCTGGCCGGTGATGCGCGACAGTGCGCGCAGCCGCCGCCCGAGGTCATAGCGGCACAGCACGTCGTCCATATCGAAGATGACGGCCTCGGGCTTCATGGTGTCCTATGCAGCCGTGCCGCCGACGGTGAGGCGGTCGATGCGCAGGCTGGGCTGGCCCACGCCAACCGGCACGCCCTGGCCCTGCTTGCCGCAGGTGCCGATGCCGCTGTCGAGCGCCATGTCATTGCCGACCATGGAGATGCGGGTGAGCGCATCGGCGCCCGCGCCGATGAGCGTGGCTCCCTTGACCGGCATGGTGATCTGGCCGTCCTCGATGAGATAGGCCTCGGTGCAGGAGAACACGAACTTGCCGGAGGTGATGTCCACCTGGCCGCCGCCGAACGACTTGGCGAAGAGGCCGCGCTTGATCGAGCGCTGGATCTCCTCCGGGTGCCTGTCGCCAGACAGCATGTAGGTGTTGGTCATGCGCGGCATGGGGGCGTGGGCATGCGACTGGCGCCGCCCGTTGCCGGTGGGGGCAACACCCATCAGCCGCGCATTCATGCGATCCTGCATGAGGCCGACGAGAATGCCGTCCTCGATCAGCGTGGTGCGGTTGGACGGCGTGCCTTCGTCGTCGATGGTGATCGAGCCGCGCCGGTCAGCGAGCGTGCCGTCATCGACGATGGTGACGCCCTTCGATGCCACGCGGCTTCCCAGCATGCCGGTGAAGACGGAGGTCTTCTTGCGGTGGAAGTCGCCCTCGAGGCCGTGGCCCACCGCCTCGTGCAGCAGGATGCCGGGCCAGCCGGGGCCGAGCAGCACGTCCATCTCGCCGGCCGGCGCGGGGCGCGCCTCCAGTGAAACCAGGCTCTGGCGCAGCGCCTCCTGGGCGGCGGCCATCCAGATTTCCTCGGTAAAATAGGAGAGCGGTTCGCCGCGGCCGCCGAGGCCATAGCTGCCCTGGCCCTGTTCCTTGCCGTCGGAGGCGACCACAGCCACGTTGAAGCGAACAAGTGGGCGCACGTCACGGTAGCTGGAGCCGTCACCGCGCAGGATTTCCACCGCCTGCCAGTCCGCCGACATGGACGCCGAGACCTGCTTCACGCGGGGGTCGAGGCTGCGGGCATAGGCGTCGACCTTCTGCAACAGGGCGATCTTCTCGGAAAAGCCCATCGCCTGGGAGGGGTTGGTGTCAGCATAGAGCTTGCGATTGGTTCGCTCCGGCGCCACGGCATGGACGACATTGCCGCCGGACGTCACGCTGCGGCACACTTCTGCGGCGCGACGGAGCGCGGCGATCGAGAGATCGGTGGCATGGGCGTAGGCTGCGGTTTCACCGCGCACGGCGCGCAAGCCAAAGCCCTGGGCTTCGTCGAAGCTCGCCGACTTCAGCTTGCCGTCGTCCCAGACGAGGCTTTCAGTCTGGCGTTTTTCAACGAAAAGCTCACCGTCCTCCGCACCCCGCAGGGTGTCGGCAATGAGGGTTTCGGCTTCAGTGCGGCTGAAATCGCCGGAATCGAAGGGCGAGACGGAGTTGGAGGAGGTCAAGGGGATCACCTGTGGGGTCAAGACGCGGTCAGCGCCCAAGATAGGCGAGCAAACGGCATTCTGCCAGCGCGTCATAAAGGAAGAGGGCCGTTCCGGCGGAACGGCCCTCGTGGATGAGGTCATGGCGCGGGCTGTCAGCCGCCGTTGCTGGCCTTGTCGAGGGCGGCGAGCGAGGCCGAGAAGCCTTCGAGTGACAGCTTCATCGGCATGCCGATGCCCGGCGCCTCATAGATGATGAAGTTGGCCTGCTTGCCCTTCTTGAGCTTGCCGAGCGTGTCGACGCTCGCTTCGGCGAAGGCCATGCAGATCTGCGGCATGCAGCGGGTGAAAGGTACGCGGCCCACCGCGTTGCCGTCGACCTCGAGGGCGACGCCGGTCGGCAGGAAGACGCCGATCGGGGCGAGCACCCGCATGTTGTAGAGGGTCTTGCCGTTCTGCTTGGTGCTGACGATGACCAGGGTGAGCGTGGCCTTGGGATTCTTCTCGTTCTTGGTGATCTGGATCATGCCGCACTGGCGGCTGGCAGGCTGGCCTTCCATGGCCGGAATCGCCTCGCACTGCACCTTCCACTGACCATTTTCGGCGATCATGTCGATCTTGGGCGCCGGTTGCTGGCCAGGTTGGGCCTGCTGCTGCTGGCCGGCCTTCTTGCGCGGGCCGAACTGCGGCTGCTGCTGCTGGTCACCGGCGGCCGGGGCCTGCTGGTCCTGCTTCTGGGTGGTGGTGTCGTCCTGGGCAGCCGCTATGCCGCTCATGCCGAGGCTGAGCACGAGGCCGAGAGAGGCGAGGGCGAGCAGGCGGCTCGGCTTCATGTTGATTCGCACAGAGTTCTACCTTCTGGTTCTCGATTCAGCGGGTTTAGCGCCGCCGGTTGGCTTAGACAACCCGCTTTTGCCGTGATTTTCGCCGCGGCGTTGCGGGTTTTGCAGCTTGACGTGCTGGGGTTTCGGGGGGAATTGGGGCGGAATTCCGGTTCCGGCTGCCAAGCATGGCGGAACGACGTTTTGCCGCGCCTGCCCACGTTGCGGCGGGTCGTCGAATGTGGTTCACAATCTATGCTTGGAGTGGGGGCTCCCTGTGACAGCCATGGCCCCCGCAAACCTTGCGTTTTTCCGCAAGGCGTTGATTGGGAGAGGGTGACGATGAAGTTTCGCAACACGTTGACGGCAGTTCTTGCCCTTGCGGCAGGTATCGCGGGCGCCCCGGCTGCCTTCGCGATCGAGGGCTACGCTCATCCCTGGCAGATAGGCCTGCAGCCGTCGAACTCGGCCTCGATGGAAGGCATCCACATGTTCCATAACGGGCTTCTGCTGCCGCTCATCACGGTTATCGTGCTGTTCGTGCTGGCGCTGATGATCTACGTGATGGTGAAGTTCAACGCCAAGGCCAATCCCGTTCCCTCGCGCACCACCCACAACGCCCTGGTCGAGGTGCTGTGGACGGTCATTCCGATCATCATCCTCGTGGTCATCGCCGTTCCGTCGTTCCGCCTGCTTTACCTGCAGCGTGATATTCCCGCCGCCGACATGACCCTCAAGATCATCGGCAACCCGGGATGGAACTGGACTTACGAATATCCAGACCTCGGCCTCAACGACGATGGCTCCGCCAAGGTGTCCTTCACCGCCACGCTCGATGACAGGGCGCGCGACATCAAGACCGCCGAGGACGCCAACATCCCCTACCTGCTCAAGACCGACAATCCGGTCGTGGTGCCTGTCAACAAGACGGTGAAGCTGATCGTCACATCGGATCCGGACGGCATCATCCACGCCTGGACGATCCCGCAGTTCGGCATGAAGATCGACGCCATCCCCGGCCGTCTGAACCAGGACTGGTTCCACGCCGAGCGTGAGGGCGTGTTCTACGGCGAGTGCTCGGAGCTTTGCGGCAAGGACCATGCCTTCATGCCGATCGAGGTGCATGTGGTGTCGCAGGAAGAATATGACACATGGGCCAAGACCGCCCAGACCGCCGGGCTCGACGAGGCCTACAAGTATCTTGCCAGCGCAGAAGCCGCCGACGGCAAGCTGGCTCAGAAGTAATTCGGGAACGAGGCATTTAGAATGGCACACGCAATCGCTGCGCACGAAGACCATCCGACCGGTTGGAGGCGCTATGTCTACTCGACCAACCACAAGGACATCGGCACGATGTACCTGTGGTTCGCCATCTTCTCCGGACTTCTCGGCGGCATCTTGTCGCTCATGATGCGCATGGAGCTGGCGGAGCCTGGAATTCAGTATTTCCAGGGTCTTGCCACCATGGTCTACGGCACGCCGGCTGACGCCGCGATCGATGCCGGCAAGCACATGTACAACGTGTTCGTGACCGCCCACGGACTGCTCATGATCTTCTTCATGGTCATGCCCGCGATGATCGGCGGCTTCGGCAATTGGTTCGTGCCGCTCATGATCGGCGCCCCGGACATGGCCTTCCCGCGCATGAACAACATTTCCTTCTGGCTGCTGCCTCCCGCCCTCGGTCTGCTCATCATCTCGATGTTCGTCGAAGGTCCGGCGGGCGCCTGGGGCACCGGCGGCGGCTGGACGATCTACCCGCCGCTGTCCACCACCGGCCAGCCGGGACCTGCCATGGACTTCGCGATCCTGGCGCTGCACATCGCCGGCGCCTCGTCGATCCTCGGCGCCATCAACTTCATCACCACCATCTTCAACATGCGCGCTCCGGGCATGACGCTGCACAAGATGCCGCTGTTCGTGTGGTCGGTGCTGGTCACCGTCTTCCTGCTGCTGCTGGCGCTGCCGGTTCTGGCCGGTGCCATCACCATGCTGCTGACCGACCGCAACTTCGGCACATCGTTCTTCGTGCCATCGGCGGGCGGTGACCCGGTGCTGTTCCAGCATTTGTTCTGGTTCTTCGGCCACCCGGAAGTCTACATCCTCATCCTGCCGGGCTTCGGCATCATCTCGCAGATCGTGTCGACCTTCTCGAAGAAGCCGGTCTTCGGCTACCTCGGCATGGCCTACGCCATGGTGGCGATCGGCGTCGTCGGCTTCATCGTGTGGGCCCATCACATGTACACCGTCGGCCTCGACGCCGACACGCAGGCCTATTTCGTCGCCGCCACGATGATCATCGCGGTGCCGACGGGTGTGAAGGTCTTCTCGTGGATCGCCACCATGTGGGGCGGGTCGATCGAGTTCAAGGCGCCGATGATCTGGGCTCTGGGCTTCATCTTCCTGTTCACGGTGGGCGGCGTCACCGGCGTGGTGCTGGCCAATGCCGGCGTCGACCGCGTGCTGCACGACACCTACTACGTGGTTGCCCACTTCCACTACGTGCTGTCGCTGGGTGCCGTGTTCGCCATCTTCGCGGGCTGGTACTACTGGTTCCCGAAGATGTACGGCTACATGTACAACGAGCGCATCGCCAAGCTGCACTTCTGGGTGACCTTCACCGGCGTCAACCTCATCTTCTTCCCGCAGCACTTCCTCGGCCTGGCGGGCATGCCGCGCCGCTACATCGACTATCCCACGGTGTTCGCGGGCTGGAACCAGATTTCGACCTACGGCTCCTACATCTCGGCCGTCGGCACTCTGATCTTCCTCTACGGCGTGTTCGAGGCCTTCGCCAAGAAGCGCGTGGCGGGCGACAATCCGTGGGGCGTGGGTGCGACGACGCTGGAGTGGACCCTGCCGTCTCCCCCGCCGTTCCACCAGTTCTCCACACTGCCGGTGATCAAGTAACCGTAGCGTAAAACAGATGAGCGACATCAACGCCCAGATCGCCGACTCCCCGGCCGCCGTCGCAGGCGGCCAGGGCACGGTGAAGGACTACTTCGCGCTGCTGAAGCCGCGGGTGATGTCGCTTGTCATTTTCACTGCCTTTGTCGGCATCATCGCCGCCCCCGGTACGCTGCATCCGTGGCTCGCCTTCGTGGCGCTGCTGGCGATCGCGGTGGGTGCGGGTGCGGCCGGCGCACTCAACATGTGGTATGACGCCGACATCGACGCGGTGATGAAGCGCACCTCCAAGCGTCCCGTTCCCGCCGGTTCGATAACGCCGGAGGAAGCACTGGGCTTCGGCATGGTTCTGGCGGCGGGTTCGGTCCTCGTCCTCGGCCTGATGGTCAACATCCTGGCCGGTGCGCTGCTGGCCTTCACCATCTTCTTCTACATCGTCATCTACACCATGTGGTTGAAGCGCCTGACTCCCCAGAACATCGTGATCGGCGGTGCGGCGGGCGCCTTTCCGCCGATGGTCGGCTGGGCGTCGGTGACGGGCTCGATCGATCTCGGCGCCATCGCGCTCTTCCTGATCATTTTCACCTGGACGCCGCCCCACTTCTGGGCGCTGGCGCTGTGGAAGAAGATCAACATCGACTACACCAACGCCGGCGTGCCCATGCTGCCAGTGGTGGCGGGTGCGGACGAGACGCGCTGCCAGATCCTGCTCTACACGCTGCTGCTGGTGCCGGTGACGTTGTTCCCGGCGCTGACCGGAACGGTTGGCTGGCTTTACCTCGTCGCCAACGTCGGGCTCGGCGTGGTGTTCATCTGGCATGCATGGCGCGTCTATCGCATCCGCGAGGGCCAGGAGGCCGAGATCGCCTGCAAGAAGCTGTTCGGCTTCTCCACCATGTGGCTGTTCATCGTTTTTGCGCTCATCCTCGTCGAACGCGCAATCGGCATACCCAGCTTCGCGCCGGTCTTCGGATGAAGGATGCCATGACCAACACCCCCTTCGGACCCGAGGACATGGCGCGCCGCAAGAAGCGCGCCATCGCCACGGCGCTCATCCTGGTGGCGCTGGTTGCACTGTTCTTCATCACCACCATCGTTCGCCTCGGCGGTTCGGTGGCGATGCGGAGCATGTGATGAAGCAGATGTCACGCAATTCCCGCGTCGTGCTTCTGTCCACTGCAACGGTGGTGGCAATGGTCGGGCTGACCTATGCGTCGGTGCCGCTTTATCGGCTGTTCTGCCAGGTGACGGGCTTCGGCGGCACCACACAACGCGCCGAAACCGCGCCGAAGCAGTCGCTCGACAAGACAGTATCCGTGCGCTTCGACGCCAATACCTCCAGCAAGCTCGACTGGACTTTCCACCCGGTACAGTCCGCCGTGAAAGTGAAGTTCGGCGAGCAGACCATGGCCTATTACGAGGCAGTGAACCGCTCCGACAAGACGGTCACCGGAACTGCCGTGTTCAACGTGACGCCGCCGCAGGCTGGCGCCTTCTTCAACAAGATCCAGTGCTTCTGCTTCACCGAGCAGACGCTGACGCCCGGCGAAAAGATCGAGATGCCCGTGACGTTCTTCGTCGATCCGGACATGCTGAACGATCCTGACGCGGCGGGCGTCGATGAAATCACCTTGTCCTATACCTTCTATCCGGTGGACAAGCCCAAGGCTGTGACGGAGGCCAAGACACAGGCCCCCGTCAGCGTCGCGAATTAAGGAGTAGGGGACATGGCTGACGCCCACGCTAAGAATCACGATTACCACTTGGTCGACCCGAGCCCCTGGCCGTTCGTAGGCTCGGTCTCCGCCTTCATTCTGGCGGTGGGTGCGGTGTTCTGGATGCATGGCGCGAACCCGGCCGCGATGATCATCGGCTTCCTCGGCGTGCTCTACACCATGTTCATGTGGTGGCGTGACGTCATCAACGAAGGCAACCAGCAGCACCATACGCCGGTTGTCGCGCTGCACCTGCGCTATGGCATGCTGATGTTTATCGCGTCCGAGGTGATGTTCTTCGTTGCCTGGTTCTGGGCCTTCTTCGACGCAAGCCTGTTCCCCGGCGATGCGATCCAGGCCTCGCGCGCGGTGGCCACTGGCGGCGTCTGGCCGCCCAAGGGCACGGTCATTTTCGACCCCTGGCACCTGCCACTGGTCAACACGCTGATCCTGCTGACCTCCGGTACCACCATCACCTGGGCGCACCATGCGCTGCTCAACAACGACCGCAAGGGCCTGAAGATGGGCCTGCTCGCGACCGTGCTGCTGGGCGTGCTGTTTACCTGCATCCAGGCTTATGAGTATTCGCACGCCGCCTTCGCCTTCAACCGCGATCATGGCGGCAACATCTATGGCTCGACATTCTTCATGGCCACGGGCTTCCACGGCTTCCATGTGCTCATCGGCACCATCTTCCTGCTGGTCTGCCTGATCCGCGCCTCGCGCGGGGCCTTCACGCCCAAGGCCCACTTCGGCCTCGAGGCCGCGGCCTGGTACTGGCACTTCGTGGACGTGGTCTGGCTGTTCCTGTTTGCCACCGTGTATATCTGGAGCTCGTCGGGCGTCATCATTCCGGAAGGCTGATCGCCGGATTATCTGCTAATATGGGGCCGCAACGGACATCCGCTGCGGCCCCTTCGCTTTCGAGGATTGCGATGAACGACGTCTATTACCCGGATCTCTCGCCCCTCAAGACGGGCCTTGCCGGAAAATGCCCGCGCTGCGGCCGGGGTGATCTCTTCAACGGCTACCTTACGGTGGCCGACACATGCTCCAGCTGTGGCCTGTCCTATGAATTCGCCGATGGCGGCGACGGGGCGGCTTGGTTCGTCATGCTGTTCGTCTGCGTGGTGGGGGTCGGCTCCATCCTTGGAATCGAGGTGGCCTACAGCCCGCCTTTCTGGGTGCATGCGCTGATCGCCATTCCCCTGCTCATCGTCCTGCCGCTGCTGCTGCTGCGCCCGGCCAAGGGGCTGCTCCTCTGCCAGCAATGGAAGACTGACGCGCGTCCGGGACGCCTCGAACAATGATCCGCCCTCACGAGCGCCCGCCGCGCATCTGGCCCGTCGTCATCGCCACCATCCTGGGCCTCGCCATCCTGGTCACGCTCGGCGTCTGGCAGGTGAACCGCCTTGCCTGGAAGGAGGTGCTGCTTGCCCAGCTCGCCGCCAATGCCGCCGCCCCGGCGGTCGATCTCAAGACGGCCTTCAACATGTCGCGGGCCGGGAGCAACGTGGAGTTCGTGCGGGTCAAGTTCACCGGCACCTACAAGAACGACGCCTCGATGAAGATGCTGTCGGGCTATGACGGCGGCCAGGGCTGGACCATCATCACCCCCGCCGCCAGCAGCGACGGCTGGGCGGTGATCGTCGATCGCGGGCGCCTGCCCGGGCAGATGCTGGAACATTTCCAGCAGCTCGACGGCCCACAGGAGATCGAGGGTGTGCTGCGCACCCATCCTTACGGCCAGGGCCTGTTCGACCCCGCCAACGACCCCAAGGCCAACATGTGGTACTGGTGGGACGTGCAAGGCATGGTGGCCGCGATCGGCCTGCCGGCCGACCTCAAGCCCTATCCCTTCGCAGTGCAGCTGGTGCCCACCGGCAACGGCGTCGACTTTCCCCGGCCGCAGGAGCCGAAGGCCGATCTCGCCAACAACCACCTGGGCTATGCCATCACCTGGTTCGGGCTGGCGCTGACGCTGCTGGGCGTTTCCGGCTTCTATATTTTCGACCTGCGCAGGCGGCGGAGTGCGTGGTCGGCCGGACGGTGAGGGAAACCATCGCTTGATGGCCCGCAGGGGCGGGGCTAAAGGTGCCCCAAATCCTCGAAGGGTCACGGCCTTGCGCTATGTTTCGACCCGGGGCGAAGCCCCGGAGCTTGGTTTCGAAGACGTTCTGCTCACTGGTCTCGCGCGGGACGGCGGCCTCTATGTTCCCGCCACCTGGCCGGAACTCTCAAGCCGCGAGATGACGCATCTGCAGGGCAGGAGCTATGAAGACATCGCCTTCACGGTGATGCACCCCTTCATCGGCGGTGCCGTCCCCGAGGCTGACCTCAGGCGCATGATCGCCGAAGCCTTTGCGAGCTTCGGCCACCCCGCCGTGGCGCCGCTGAAGCAGCTCGATGACAACCAGTGGCTGCTCGAACTCTTCCATGGCCCCACGCTGGCCTTCAAGGACGTGGCGATGCAGCTGCTCGCCCGGCTGATGGACTGGGCGCTGGCCAAGCGCCGCACCCGCGCCACCATCGTTGGCGCCACCAGCGGCGACACGGGTGGCGCCGCCATCGAGGCCTTCAAGTCGTCGCACCATGCCACGGTGTTCATGATGCATCCGCATGGCCGCGTTTCGGACGTGCAGCGGCGGCAGATGACGACCGTCGATTCACCGTCAGTGCACAATATCGCCATTGAAGGCAATTTCGATGATTGCCAGGCCATCGTGAAGGCGCTGTTCAACGATCTCGCCTTCCGCGACAAGGTGGGGCTCGCCGGCGTCAACTCCATCAACTGGGCGCGCATCATGGCGCAGACGGTCTATTACGTGACCGCCGCCCTGTCGCTCGGCGCGCCGGGCCGCGCCGTGAGCTTCAGTGTGCCCACCGGCAACTTCGGCGACATCTTTGCCGGCTTCGTGGCCAAGCGCATGGGGCTTCCCATCGACCGCTTGCTGATCGCCACCAACGTCAACGACATCCTCGACCGCACGCTGAAGACCGGTCACTACGAGCAGCGCGGCGTCAAGGCCTCGACCAGCCCGTCGATGGACATCCAGATTTCCAGCAACTTCGAGCGCTTGCTGTTCGAGGTTTACGGCCGCGACCCCTATGCGGTGCGCCACCTGATGGCGAGCCTCGCACAATCCGGCAGCTTCATCATCGGCAATCGCGAGCTTGACCAGATCCGCCATGAATTCAGCTCCGGCGCCACCGACGAGGCCGAGACGGCGCTGACAATCCGCGAGACGCTGGCCGGGACGGGCGAACTGCTCGACCCCCACACGGCCGTGGGCTATGCGGTGGCCCGCAAGGCGGACGCCTCGGCAAGCCCTATGGTGACGCTCGCCACCGCCCATCCGGCCAAGTTCCCCGATGCGGTGGAGAAGGCTTGCGGCGTGCGGCCCGGCCTGCCGCCGCGCCTTGGCGGCTTGCTGGCTGCCAAGGAACGGTTCACAGTATTGCCCAATGACGTGGGCCGGGTGCGCGACTTCATCCTCTCGCAGCAGCAGGCCTGAGACAGAGTATCAGTATGAGTGTTGAAATCACCCGCCTCCGCAACGGCATCCATGTGGTCACCCACCACATGCCGCATCTCGAGACGGCGGCGCTGGGCATCTGGGTCAAGGCCGGCGCGCGCGACGAGCGTGCCGAGGAAAACGGCATTGCGCATTTCCTCGAGCACATGGCATTCAAGGGCACGCCACGCCGCACCGCGCGCGCCATCGCGGAGGAAATCGAATCCGCTGGCGGCGAGATCAATGCCGCGACCGGCATGGAGACGACCACCTATTACGCGCGCGTCCTCAAGCAGGACTGGGCGCTGGCGCTGGACATCCTTGCCGACATCTTCACCGCGCCGGAACTCGACGCGGAGGAGCTGGAGCGCGAGCGTGACGTGATCCTGCAGGAGATCGCCGCGGCGCATGACCAGCCCGACGACCTCGTCTTCGACCTCGCCCAGGCGGCGAGCTTCGGCGGCCATCCGCTGGGACGCTCCATCCTCGGCACGGAGGCGCTGATCGGCGGCGTCACCCGCCAGCAGATCCTCGACTGGCGCAACCGCAACTACTGGGGCTCTCGCATTGTCGTCGCTGCGGCGGGCAACATCGACCACAACGCCTTCGCGATCGAGGCCGAGCGCCTGCTGGGCCAGATCGAGGAGGGCAGCGGTCCGCAGCGCGAGACGCCGGCCTTCCTGCCCACCGCCTGCACTGCCGAAAAGCCGCTCGACCAGGCGCATATTGTCCTGAGCTTCGAGGCGCCGAGCTATCGCCACCCGGATATCTATGTGCTGCAGGTCCTGTCCAACATTCTCGGTGGCGGCATGTCGTCGAGGCTGTTCCAGGAGGTGCGCGAAAAGCGCGGGCTGTGCTACAGCGTCTTCTCCTTCGGTTCGGCCTATGAGGATGCGGGGCAGGTCGGCGTCTATGCCGCGACGAGCCCTGAGCATTCCAACGAACTTCTCGACCTTACGTCCGAAGTGATGCTGTCAGTGGCCGAGGCGGTGACGGAGGCGGAAGTCGCACGCGCCAAGGCGCAGCTCAAGGCCAGCCTCGTCATGAACCTCGAAAGTGCCTCGTCGCGCGCCGACCAGATCGCCCGGCAATTCCTGGCCTTCGGGGAGGTGCCTGCCATCACCACATTGACCTCCAAGATCGAGGCAGTGACGCGCGAGCAGGTGCGGGACCTTGCCGAACGCCTGTTCCGGCACCAGAAGCCCGCCTTCAGCGCGGTCGGCCATATCGGCCAGCTGTCGGCCTATGATATGATCACCAGGCCTTTTGCGTAGCAGGGACCATGGCCTTCCTCCGTTCACCCTTTTCCGGCGACCCGCCGCCCAGTCTTCGGGATGGCCGTGCACTGATCAGGGTGCCGGACATGGGAGACTATGAGCAGTGGTCTGTCCTGCGCGCCCAGAGCCGTGACTTCCTGTCTCCCTGGGAGCCGATCTGGCCCGCCAACGACCTGACGCGGACCGCCTTCCGCAGCCGCATCCGCCAATACTGGCGGGACATCGACGAGGACGTGGCCTACCCCTATTTCATCTATGACAGCGACGGCGAGACGCTGGTGGGGGCCCTCACCCTGTCCAATGTCCGGCGTGGTGTTGCCCAGACGGCGACGCTCGGCTACTGGATCGGCCAGCCGCATGCGCGCCATGGCTACATGACCTCCGCCGTGCGGCTGATCTGCGATTTTGCGTTCCGGCACATCGGCCTGCATCGGATGGAGGCGGCTTGCCTGCCCCACAACACCGCCTCCGTCGGGCTTCTCCAGAAGTGCGGCTTCGCCCCTGAGGGGCTGGCGCGCGGCTATCTCAAGATCGCCGGGGAATGGCGCGATCATCTTCTTTTTGCACGGCTTTCAGACTGACGCTCGGTAACCCTATGGTGTATCCTCCCTTGTCATGAGGGTGCGGGCCAGCTTAGGTGGTCGGATGAGGTGGGGTGGACACAGGGCAGGGAGCTTCCAGGCCAGCAATCTGCTGTTTGTCGTTGTGTTGCTGGCAGCCGCATTGGGGCTGGCGCGGCCGGGGCTTGCCGTCGACATGGTGGATATTGCGCGGCCCGTCACCCAGCAGGACCTCACAGGCTTTCTTGCAGGCCTGCAGACGCCACAGCGCGACATTACCATTCAGCGGCCGGACAATGGCCTCGGTGCTGCCGGGCAGATGACCCTGACCGCCAAGGGGCCGGGGCCGGTCTTCCACTGGGTGGCTGCGGCCTTCATCAACCGATCCAAGGATCAGCTGTCCGTCGTCCTGTCGGTGCCGCACCAGGGCTTCACTGGGTCGGGCTTCTATCCGCCGCGCCTGGTGGGCCCGCGCGTCTATGGAACCGAGCTGGCAGGTGACGGTCAATTGAGCAACCTGCCCCCCGTGCCGGGTGAAAACGCCTATCTGCTGACGCTGCCGGCGGGCGGCACCGCATCCGTGGCCTTCGAGGTGACGGGTGGTGTTCTTCCCGTCACCATGTGGCAGCGCGCGGCCTTCGATGCCCACAAGGATTTCACCTCCTTCTTCCGTGGTGCGCTGCTCGGTATTGCGGTGCTGATCGCCATTGCCCTGTTCGCGCTCTACGGCTTC
This sequence comes from Bradyrhizobiaceae bacterium, assembly GCA_947475225.1. Taxonomy (GTDB): domain Bacteria; phylum Pseudomonadota; class Alphaproteobacteria; order Rhizobiales; family Aestuariivirgaceae; genus Aestuariivirga. Next base: position 18,188 of record CANJMQ010000019.1, on the reverse strand, counting down.
CGCGCGCGTGCCGTGTTTCCGGTGGCGGGCGGTTTCGCGTTGGCATCGATGGGCTTCATGCTGCTGGAGGCGGGGCACCTCACCATGCTTACTGCGCAGTCAGGCCTGTCCGGCTTCGCATTGCAGGTGCAGCGCGCCCTCATCGAAGGTTTGATGGCAGGGTTCCTGCTGCTGCTACTCGCCATGCTCGCGGACCTGCCGCGCATCTCGCGGATGGCCGGAAACCTGCTGCTGATTGTCGCCTGTCTCTCCTTCGCCATCCCGATTTATGGCGTGGCGGAGCCGTTGCTGGCCACCGCGCTGGCGCGCCTCAGCTTCGCGCTCACCGCGTTGGGCGGCTTCGCACTCATCGTCTTCCTATGGTGGCGCGGCGAGGCGAAGGCCGAGACGGCGGTGCTGAGCTGGACGGCCGTGCTGCTGTGGACGATGCTGGCTCTGCTTGCGGCGCTGGGCAGTGATCCGGGGTCTTCGATTTCTGCCGTGGTGGTCATCGGGCTTGCAGCACTTTTGGTCATTCTCGGCTTCGTACTGGCGCATCATGCCTTCGCGCAGGGATATCTGTCCCGCCACTTTTTCCGCGAGGCGGGTCGGCACGCCCTGGCGCTGGCAGGCGCGCGTGCCTTCGTGTGGGACTGGCAGCCGGAGGAAGGCGAACTCTTCCTCAGCCCCGAAATCGCCCGCGCCCTGGCCCAGCCCGCCAATGCCTTCGAGGATGCGGCGGGCGAGGCGTTCCTCGAACTCATGCACCCGGCTGATCGCTCCGCGTATCTCGCCACCATCGCCGAAGCGGAAGCCGACGGCCGGAGCCCCATCGAGCGTAAGTTCCGCCTCCGCCACGGTGACGGCAGCTACCGCTGGTTCGAACTCCGTGCCCGCTCAATCACCGGCGGCAATGGCTATCGCGCAGCGCGCTGTATCGGCACCATCACCGACGTCACCAATGCCAAGATCGCCGAGGAGCGCCTGCTGAAGGACGCCGTCTATGACATGGTGACGGGGCTTCCCAACCGTGCCCTGTTCACCGATCGCCTGCAGCGGGCAATCGACGGGTTGGAGCCCGGAGCTGCCACTGCCCTCTTCGTGCTGCTGGTCGACCTCGATCGCTTCAAGATCGTGAACGATGCAATGGGCCATGAGGCCGGTGATGCGCTGCTGTCGATCATCGGACGCCGCCTCAAGGCCGAGGCCGAGGCCGTGGATACGGTGGCCCGCCTGCCGGGCGACCAGTTCGCCATCCTCTACCACGAGGTGCCCGGCGGTCACGAGGTCGATGCCTTCGCGCAGTCGCTGCTTGGCACGGTGGTGCGCCCCGTCAAGTTCGAGGACCAGGAATACTTCCTCACAGCCTCCATTGGCGTCGCGCAATACCGGCCTGAGATCCAGGATGCCGAGAAGCTCATGAAGGATGCTGCCGTCGCCCTTTATGAGGCGCGGCGCAAGGGTATCGGCGCGGTCGAGCTGTTCAACCCGGCAATGGTCGATGACCGCGCCGAACTGGTGGTGCTGGAAGCGGAACTGCGCCGTGCCATCGAGCGCAACGAGATCGAGGTCCATTACCAGCCCATCGCGCGGCTTGCCGACATGCACCTGGCGGGTTTCGAGGCGCTGGTGCGCTGGCGTCATCCGTCCATGGGGCTGCTGGCGCCGGAAAGCTTTCTTGATCTTGCCGAGGAGACCGGCATGATCCGTGACATCGGCCGCGTGGTGCTGAACGAGGCGGGCCGCCAGCTCGGCATCTGGCAGCGCGCCTACCGAACCGCCGAGCCGGCGTTCGTCGCGGTCAATATTTCTTCGGCCCAGCTTATCGAGCCTGGCATCCTCGATGACGTGAGGCAGATCATCGGCCGCGAAGGCCTGCTGCGCGGTAGCTTCAAGATCGAGGTGACGGAATCGCTCGTCATGGAATATCCGGAGCGCGCAGCCCAGATCCTTGAGCGCTTCCGCGAGCTCGGCGTTGGCCTCTCCTGCGATGATTTCGGCACCGGCTATTCCTCGCTGTCGAGTTTGCGCAAGCTGCCGTTCGACACGCTCAAGGTGGACCGAAGCTTCATCTCGCCAGAGGCGCAGGACCATCGCGCCGTCGTCATCCTGCAGTCGATCATCGCCATGGGGCATGAGCTTGGCCTGGCCATCGTCGCCGAGGGCATCGAAAACCAGGACCAGGTGGACAGGCTGGGCGAGCTCGGTTGCGATTTCGGTCAGGGTTTCTTCATCGGCAAGCCGCTGTCGGCCAAGCAGGTCAATGATGCGCTGGCGGGGTTGCCCTATGCGCACACCTCCGGTCGCACTGCCATCACCTGGCTGTGGGAGCGCGCCATCAAGGACCCGCCGCCCGAACCGGCATTGCGTCGCGTGACGGCAAAGGACGTGCAGCGGCCGGAGCCCGAGAAGAAGCCGGCGCGGCCCTATCCGCGCCGGCGCATGGAGCCTGACCCGGTGCCAAAGGTCGAGCCCACACCGCTCACGGCCGCGATCCTGTCAACCGCGGAGGTGGTGCCGGCGGATGCCGAAGCCTCGGCCTCCGTTCCCGAGGGCACTGCCATCGTGTCGGAGGAGGTGGTGGAAGACCTGGCCGAGATTCCAGTCGACGCGGCGCCCGATCTGCCGCCTGGATATCCCGCGGAGGAACCCGCGCCGGCAGTTGTGCTGGCCGATCCGCCGCCGGTGCGGCGGCGCCGCAAGCGGCAGCGCCAGGTGTCACTGCTGAGTGATGGCGAGGGCTGAAACTTCAGGCGTGGCCTGAATCGCTCGACAGCATGGCGGGATCGATCTTCAGCTTGCGCAGGGCCGCCATGTAGCGCGCATCGAAGTCGAGGCCGAACACCAGTTCCTCGTCCGCCGGGCAGGTGAGCCAGCCATTATGCTGGATCTCATTCTCGAGCTGGCCCGGCGCCCAACCGGCATAACCGAGCGCCAGCACGGCGCGCTGCGGCCCTTCGCCCCTCGCCATGGCGCGCAGGATGTCCACGGTGGCCGTCAGGGCGATGTTCTCGGCAACGGGCAGGCTCGAATCGGCGGTGAAATAATCGCTCGTGTGCAGCACGAAACCGCGCCCCTGTTCCACCGGGCCGCCGAACAGCACCGGCATGCGCATCAGGTCCTCAGGTGGCTGCACCGCATCGTCGCCGGTCAGGTCCAGCTGCGACAGCAGTTCCCCGAATGACATCATCGGCGTCGCCTTGTTGATGATGATGCCCATGGCGCCCTGCTCCGAATGCGCGCACATGTAGATGACGCTGCGTTCGAAGCGCGTATCGCCCATGCCCGGCATGGCGATCAGCAGTTGCCCGTCGAGATAGGGACCCGTGGTCATGCCATTTCCCTTCTTGTAGTATGGAGACTAGCGCAGCGAACCCCTCAGGGGAACCACTTGCAGTGACCCCAAAGCTTAATGTCGCAGGACCGGTTCCCCGGCTTGGGGGCCCGGCATGAAGGTGATTGGCGCGCGCGCGGTTTTCTTCCATATAGGGCGCCCATGTGGAAATGCCTTGTCGCCGCCCTCAGTCTTGCGCTTGCCGCCTCAGCCGCCGCGGCGGATGACAAGCCCTATCGTGTGTCGCTGATCGGCGATGGCTTCGACGGTAACTCATGGCACACCGGCGTGCTGGTCGAACTGGCGCCCGGCTGGAAGACCTATTGGCGCATGCCGGGAGAATCCGGCATTCCGCCGGAATTCACATGGATGCCGTCGCGCCCCGCCGTCGTCGAGGTCCAGTTCCCGACACCGGCGCGCCACGTCGACAAGAGTGGCGAGGCCGTAGGCTATGAGACCCAGGTGCTGTTTCCGGTCACCGTGACGCCCGAACAGCCACAGTCCCTGGACCTCAAGCTCGACCTGTTCTTCGCCGTCTGCAAGGATGTCTGCATTCCGGCCCAGGCGCAGGCGTCCATCACGCTGGGCACCGACCAACGTGATCCTCTGGGCAGTCTGCGCGCAGAGACGGCGCGGGCCAGCGTTCCCGGGGCGGGCGATGCGGTCACTGCCGCGGAGATCGTCAGTGATGGCGGAAAGCCTGTGCTCAAGCTGGCGTTGAAGGAAAGGCCCGAGGACATCTTCGTTGAAAGTACCACATCGGCCTATTTTCGCGCACCTGTCCTGTCGGATGACGGGCGTGAGGCGCGGCTGATCATCGACAGCCTGAGCGACCCCCGGAAGCTTAAGGGCCAGAACATCACCATCACCTATGTCATCGGTGGCAAGGGTCATGAACAGACCCTGACGCTCCCCTGATTCCACGCAACACAGAAGGATAACTTCCATGACCATCAAGCCGGGCGACAAGCTCCCCAATGTCGAATTCACCGTCACCACCGCCGAAGGGCCGCAGAAGATGGGATCCGACGTCATTTTCGACGGCCGCAAGGTGGTGCTGTTTGGTCTTCCGGGCGCCTTCACGCCGACCTGCAACATGAACCACCTGCCGGGCTTCCTGCTGGCCTATGACGACATCAAGCACCAAGGCGTGGATACCATCGCCTGCACCGCGGTGAACGACATCCACGTGATGAAGGCCTGGGGCAAGGCCACCGAGTCCGAGGGCAAGATCCTGATGCTCGCCGACGGTAATGCGGAGTTCGCCAGGGCGGTGGGCCTCGAACTCGACCTCGCGGTGGCGGGCATGGGGCTTCGCTCCAGGCGCTATTCGATGATCGTCGAGAATGGTGTGGTGAAGACGCTCAACATCGAGACCGAGAAGGGCGTCAACGTCTCGGGCGCCGAGACCATCATGCAGCAGCTGAAGGGCTGATCTCAGCCGAAGACCACGACCTCGATGGCCGTCGGATCGAAATTGTTGCAGGGGTTCAGCACCTGCGGACAATTCGAGATGACGGCCAGCACGTCCATCTCGGCGCGAATGTCCACATGCTCGCCAGGCTTTGACGAGCCAAGTGCGATGGCAGCATCGCCTGCTGCCCCCACCGGCACCGTCATGAACCAGTTGACGTTGGGCACCACGTCGCGCCAGCCCAGGCCATGCGGCTTCAGCGCCGTGAGGAAGTTCTCGCGGCAGCCCACGTTGGCCACGCCATAGAGCATGCGGTTCGAAGGCTCCGAGCAGCAGCCGCCGATCGTGTCATGCCCGCCGAACGAGTCCGCCACGATGGTAAACAGTGGGTTGGCGCGGTCCGAATAGAGCACGTCGCCCGTGGTCAGCAGGATGTGCCCCGCCTTCTTGATGGTGTTGGGCTCGTGGTAGCGCTCGTCGAAGTCATGGGCGTTGTAGCACAGGAAGTCGACGGCCTGCTGGCCGTGCGTGTCGATGATGCGCAGCGTCTCGCCGCGCTTGATGACACGGCTCCACGGCGCGCGTGCGGGGATGACCTCGCGGTGCCGTTCCAGCATCAGGCGAGCTGCGCCTCGAACAGGCGCCCCCATTGTGGCATCACGTCATCGACGCCGCCAAGGCGCAGCGCATGCCATGCCATGGCATGGTTCGAGGAGGTGATGGGAACGCCGGTCTCGGCCTCGATGCGGCGCGCCGCCTCGGCCAGCCTGACGGACGTGCAGGAGACGAAGACCGCGTCGACAGGCGCATGCGACAGGATGGTCTCGACGCCACGCTTCACGGAGGCCGGCGTGATGCGGGCCACGATGCCGTCATCCTGCTCGTTGAAGGAGCCGAACACCGGAACCTCGAAGCCGCGCGCCCGTATGTAGTCGGCGACGATGCGGTTGACGTCGGCACGGTAGGGCGTGAGCACGCCGATGCGCCTGGCCTTCAGCGCATGGAAGGCGGCGAAGGCGGCGGTGATGGGCGTTGTGCATTTCGCGTCCGGCCTGGCCTCGCGGATGCGCGCGAAGACCTTGTCCTCGCCGATCGCCATCGAAGCGGAGGTGCAGCCATAGGCGACCACGTCGATCGGGCTTCCCGGCAGGATCACGTCGGTGGCGGCGGCGATCCGCGGTTCCATGGCGCGCAGTGTTTCCGGCGTGATCTGGGCATCGTTGAGGATACGGCTCTCATAGAGGGCAACCCCCTTGAGGGCCGCCATGATTGCGCGCCATTCATGCTCGATGGTGAAGTCCGTGGCGAGAACCATCAGTCCGATGCGGGCGCGGCTGGCGATCCCCTCGTCGGTATCGAAGGGCAGATGCTCGATGAGTTTCATGCCCTCGGCGGTGGAAGAGGATGGTGATCGGTCGTTCATGCGCGTTCTCCCGAAACGTGACGATTCCTATCAGAGAAAGCCGCCCCCTTCTATAGTTCCAGCTGCATGATTCGACTGTTCCAACGCATGGCGGGCCTGCCCGCGGCGGCGCGCGGCGCCCTTTCGCTCATGGCCGGCGTGCTGGTTGCTATTGGCCTGCCGCCTCTGGGCTGGTGGCCGCTGGCCTTCATCGGGTTCCCGCTGTTCCTCGTGTTGCTGGAGACAGCCGGGCGGGTGAACTGGCGTAGCGGCTTCGGGCTCGGCTGGGCCTTCGGGCTCGGTTACTTCGCGGTGGCGTTTCACTGGATCGGCTTTGCCTTCTTCGTCGATGCCGAGACCTATCTGTGGATGATGCCCTTCATGCTCGGCATCCTGTCCGGCGGCATGGCGATCTATTGGGGCCTCGCGGCGCTGCTGGCCAAGCGGTGGGGCGGCACGGTCCTGCAACTCGCCCTCACCTTCGCGGCCTGTCTCGCCGTCGCCGAATGGTTGCGCGGCCAGCTGTTCACCGGTTTTCCCTGGGCCGCCCCCGGCCTGCTGGTCGACGGCATGGGCGGCCTGGCACAGGCCGCTTCGGTGATCGGCATGACGGGTCTGACGCTGCTTGTCGTGTTGTGGGCGAGCCTGCCCTATGTGTTCCTCGCTGCGGAGCGGCGCGGGGCAAAGCGCGCGGGCGTGGCCATCCTCCTGCTGCTGCCGGCGATCTGGGGCTGGGGCGAGATGCGCCTCCGGGGTGCCACCGACGCCATGGTGCCGAATGTCGCCATCCGCATTGTGCAGCCGAACCTGCCGCAGGAAGAGAAGTGGCGGGAAGACAATGCCCGCCAGATATTCGACGACCTCGAGCAGATGTCCAGCGTGCCGACGCCCGAGCAGCCGCTGGGCATCGGCGGCATCACCCATGTGTTCTGGCCTGAATCGGCGGTGCCGTTCCTGATCGATGAGAGTCCGGTGGCCAAGGCTGAACTGAAGCCGCTGCTGGGCGGGCGCACGGCGCTGATCACCGGGGCCGTGCGGGTCGACCGCAAGGGCGACGGGCAGGAGCCCGATGCACACAACAGCATCATCGTCTTCGATGGCAATGCCGAAACGGTGGCACATTATGACAAGTGGCGGCTCGTTCCGGGGGGCGAGTTCCTGCCGCTGGCATGGTTGCTCGAGCCCCTGGGATTCCGCCAGGTGGTTGAGACGCCCGGCAGCTTCGTGCCCGGGCCTGGCCCTCGCACAGTCACGCTGCCCGGGGGCCTCAGGGCCGGACTGACTGTCTGTTATGAAGCGATCTTTCCGCAGCAGCTGGTGGATCCGGCGAACCGGCCGCAGGTCATCGTCAACGTCACCAATGATGGCTGGTTTGGCCGGTCCACCGGTCCCTGGCAGCACCTGGCGCAGGCGCGTCTGAGGGCGATCGAGCAGGGTCTTCCGTTGGTTCGGGCAGCCAATACCGGCATCTCGGTGGTGATCGATGCCTATGGCCGCACGCTCAGGATGCTGCCCCTGATGGAGAAAGGTGTTGTTGATTCTTCCCTTCCAGTGGCCCTGCCTCCCACTCTTTACGGGCGAGTCGGCGACGTTTGGTTGATATTTCTGGTTGTAGTGGCTCTGGGATGTGCGTTTTTGGTGGGAAAATCACGCTTAAGCAGATAAATAGGCATCATGAGACAGATTTTAGAGAACCCGGCATGGTTTTATCGCAAAACCAATTGCGCGCGGAGATTATGTAGATTATGGCTAAAAGGGCCTAGAGAATTGCGAGCAAAGTCATGACTGACGGCTTTGTCGCAGTATCTGGCATCAGACCGGGGGGAAACTGGTCTGAGGATAAAATGACAAGACGCGATCCGAATTTTGTAGACGTCCATGTGGGCAGCCGCATCCGCATGCGCCGCCAGCTAATTGGCATGAGCCAGGAAAAGCTGGGGGAACTTCTCGGCATCACCTTCCAGCAGGTCCAGAAGTACGAAAAGGGTGCCAACCGCATCAGTGCGAGCCGCCTGTACTTCACCGCCAAGATTCTTGGCGTTCCGGTTCAGTTCTTCTTTGAAGAATTGCCGGGCGTCGAGGAACATGGTGGCGTGGGCGAAGCCCGTGAAGAGGACGCCGTTCTCTCGGCCCTCATGAACGTCGAGGGCGTGACGCTGGCCAAGGCTTTCCGTGACGCGGACAGCGTGAACAAGCGAAAGCTGATCTCCACCATCGCCCGCGTGATCGCCGAAACCAAAGAGTGACATTGAGGGCTACCCTTTGGCTCGGGCCGCCTTGACCGGCGTTCATAACGCTGTCAAAAAGCGCGCGGCTTGAGGCAAAGGGGACCCGGGAATCACATGTCACGCAAGAATTACGTGTTCACCAGCGAGTCGGTCTCCGAAGGCCACCCGGACAAGGTGTGCGACAGGATTTCTGACGAGATCGTTGACCTGTTTTACCGCGAGGCGCTGGAGCAGGGCTTCGACCCGTGGCAGGTGCGCGCGGCGTGCGAGACACTGGCAACAACCAACTACGTGGTGATCGCAGGCGAGACCCGCGGTCCCGCCTCCGTCACCAAGGCAAAGATCGAGGCCGTGGCGCGCAAGGCGATCAAGGACATCGGCTACGAACAGTCCGGCTTCCATCATCAGGATGCCAAGATCGTCATCCTCCTTCACAGCCAGTCGGCTGATATTGCCCAGGGCGTCGACGCCGCCGGCGAGAAGAAGGAGGAGGGGGCCGGCGACCAGGGCATCATGTTCGGCTATGCGTGCGACGAGACGCCTGAGCTGATGCCGGCGCCGCTCTATTACTCCCACAAGATCCTCAAGCTCCTTGCCGATGCGCGCCATTCCGGCAAGGAGAAGCACCTCGGCCCAGATGCCAAGAGCCAGGTCTCCGTCGTCTACAAGAACGGCAAGCCCGTCGCGGCCTCGCAGATCGTCGTGTCGCACCAGCACACGGACGAGAGCCTCACCTCGGCGCAGGTGCTGAAGATCGTGAAGCCCTATGTGCAGAAGGCGCTGCCCAAGGGCTGGATCACCAAGGACACCGTCTGGCACGTGAACCCCACGGGCAAGTTCTACATCGGCGGCCCGGATGGCGATTCTGGCCTCACCGGCCGCAAGATCATCGTCGACACCTATGGTGGTGCAGCACCCCACGGTGGCGGTGCCTTCTCCGGCAAGGACCCGACCAAGGTTGATCGTTCGGCCGCCTATGCCGCGCGCTACCTCGCCAAGAACGTCGTCGCGGCGGGCCTCGCCAAGCGCTGCACCATCCAGCTGTCCTACGCCATCGGCGTCGCGCAGCCGCTGTCTGTCTATGTCGATACGCATGGCACCGGCAAGGTGCCGGAGGCCAAGATCGAGAAGGCGCTGACCAAGGTCATGGACCTGAGCCCGCGCGGCATCCGCACACACCTCAATCTCAACCGCCCGATCTATGCGCGCACCTCGGCCTACGGCCATTTCGGCCGTGCGCCCGAAAAGGACGGCGGCTTCTCCTGGGAGAAGACCGACCTCGCGAAGGCGCTCAAAGCCGCGGTGAAGTGACCGGCACCGCCGAAAAACGTTTCCAGTTCTACGGGCGGCGCAAGGGGAAAACCTTGCGCCGTCATCATTCAGCGCTGATGGACCAGTTGCTGCCGCATCTGCGGGTGGTGTTGGATGACCCGCTCTCCGGCATGGGTGAGCGGCGCTGGCTGGAGATCGGCTTCGGCGGCGGCGAGCATCTGGCACATCAGGCGGAACTGTACCCGCACGTCTCCTTCATCGGCGCCGAGCCCTTCGTCAACGGTGTGGCCAAGATGCTGGCGCTGGTCGAGGAAAAGAACCTCGCCAACGTGAAGATCCATGACCATGACGCGCGCCCCCTGCTCGAGGCGCTGCCGGAGGCGAGGTTCGAGCGCATCTATCTGCTCTATCCTGATCCGTGGCCGAAGGCCCGCCACAACAAGCGTCGCTTCGTCAGCCCGCAGACCCTTGGGCACTTCCACCGGGTGTTGAAGCCAGATGGGCTGTTCCTGTTTGCCAGCGACATCGCCGACTACGTGGCCTGGACGCGGCAGCATGTCGCCGAACACGGCGGTTTCGCCGAGGAGGGCGATCCCTGCGCGCCTTACGAGAATTGGATTGAGACCCGTTACGAGGCAAAGGCCCGCCAGGAGGGCAGGGCATCGGACTACCTGCGTTTCCGCCGCAAGGCCTGAAGCTCTCTCAATTTGCCTCATCATCCCACGCGTCATCCCGGCGAAAGCCGGGAACCGGCTTTTCACCAAGCAAGCCGAACCAAAGCTGGGCCCCGGCTTTCGCCGGGATGACGGCAAGAGAGAGCGCGCGACCGAGTATAAGGAATAAAATTCTTCTTGACTTTGTTCCTATCATATGCCAACTATCCCATCGCTCTCCCCAGTCGGGGTCCTGCTCATGACGGTGAGCTCGGGCGGGGTGGAGGGCAGGCCTGCGGGTGTGGCGTAACGTGTGCCGCACTCCCGGGGGCCGAGGAGGAGACCCGGGGGCAATAAGACCCCCGCGCCTCAGGCAAGGCGACACGTTCCTCGGGAACAGTCCGCAAGCGCTCCTCCAAAGGCCTAAGACCTGTCAGATGCGGGCGCTGCTCAGCGCTCTCCCGCTGGTCCCACAAGGATCAGCTCACCGCGCCGGGCAGCGCCCGCGCCTCCCAGTTTCCCTGAGGGACCAGTGCCACCCTCGCCAAGGATGAGTTATGCCCAAATCCACCACCCCTTGCGAAATGCGGCCGGAGAGCGTATATCCCGGCCAACTTAGGTTCACTCACATAGCCACGAAAGTGGAGATCGCGAGTGGGTCCCGGTCCCGGGGCCCGCTTTTTTTATTGCCTGAAAGGGCTCCGATGACGACCGAAACAGAAACCAGACTGGCCCGCGAGACGGGCCCAGCTCAGCGGGTTGCGGCACTGGCCGAGCCCGTGCTCGCTGACATGGGCTTCAGGCTCGTGCGCGTGAAGATGAGCGGACCCACCCTGCAGATCATGGCGGAGCGGCCGGACGGCACCTTCACCATCGAGGACTGCGAGGCCGTGAGCCGGGCCATGTCGGCCATCCTCGACGTCGAGGACGTGGTGGCCTCGCGCTATCACCTCGAGGTGTCCTCCCCCGGCATCGACCGGCCGCTGGTGCGGCCGTCCGATTTCGAGGCCTGGGCTGGCCATGAGGTGAAGGTCGAGATGGCCGTGCCGGTTGCCGGCCGCAAGCGCTTCAAGGGCAATCTCGAAGGCTACCACGAGGGCGAGGTCCGCCTGTTCATCGAGAACCCAGAAGGGGCGACCAAGGAGCCGGTACTGATCGGCGTGCCGTTCGCCGACATTTCAGATGCAAAGCTGGTCCTCACCGACCAGCTGATCGAGGCCGCCAAGAGCCGCCTGCCCGCCAAGGGCTATGGCGACGGCGCCGAGATCGACGAAGACCAGATTTCGCAAGAGAGGAGCGAAGACGACAATGGCTGATTATGGCGTGAGCGCCAACAGGCTCGAACTGCTGCAGATCGCGGACGCCGTGGCGCGCGAGAAGTCGATCGACAAGTCGGTCGTGCTGCATGCGATGGAAGAGGCAATCCAGAAGGCTGCCAAGGCTCGTTACGGCGCCGAGAACGAGATCGTCGCCGAGATCGATCCGCGCAGCGGCGAGACCCGGCTGCAGCGCCTGCTCCTCGTCGTCGACGAGGTCGAGAACGAGGCGACCCAGATCAGCCTCGTTGATGCGCAGCGCCGCAACCCGGCCGCCAACATCGGCGACCAGATCGCCGAATCGCTGCCGCCCATCGAGTTCGGCCGCATCGCCGCGCAGAACGCCAAGCAGGTGATCGTGCAGAAGGTGCGCGATGCCGAGCGCGACCGCATGTATGCCGAATACAAGGACCGTATCGGCGAGATCGTGCATGGCGCGGTGAAGCGCGTCGAATACGGCAATGTCATTGTCGATCTCGGCCGTGGCGAGGGCATCATCCGCCGCGACGAATCGCTGCCGCGCGAAACCTTCCGTCCCGGCGATCGCGTCCGGGCCTATGTGTATGATGTGCGCCGCGAGCAGCGCGGTCCGCAGATCTTCCTGTCGCGCACGCATCCTGAGTTCATGGCCCGGCTGTTCGGCCAGGAAGTTCCGGAAATCTATGACGGCGTCGTTGAGGTCGTGTCGGTTGCGCGCGATCCGGGCAGCCGTGCCAAGATCGCCGTGCGCTCGAAGGAAGGCTCCATCGATCCGGTCGGCGCCTGTGTGGGCATGCGCGGCAGTCGCGTTCAGGCTGTCGTCAACGAACTGCAGGGCGAGAAGATCGACATCATCCAGTGGACGCAGGACGTCGCCTCCTTTGTGGTGAACGCGCTGGCGCCTGCTGAAGTCTCCAAGGTCGTGCTCGACGAAGAGTCCGAGCGCATCGAGGTGGTGGTGCCGGACGAGCAGCTGTCGCTCGCCATCGGCCGCCGCGGCCAGAACGTGCGCCTCGCCTCCCAGCTCACCGGCTGGGACATCGACATCATGACCGAGGCTGAAGAGTCCGAGCGGCGCCAGAAGGAATTCGCGGCCCGCACAGAACTCTTTGTCTCGGCGCTGGACGTCGACGAGACGCTGGCCCAGTTGCTGGCCTCCGAAGGCTTCGCGACAGTCGACGAAGTGGCCTATGTGGATGCCCATGAGGTTGCCTCGATCGAGGGCCTCGACGAGCAGACCGCCGAGGAACTGCAGAACCGTGCCCGTGAGTTCCTGGATCGCGAGGCCGCCGAGCTCGATGCCCGCCGCGTCGAACTGGGTGTGCTGGACGAACTGAAGGAAATCGACGGCCTCACACCCTCCATGCTGGTGGCACTGGGCGAGGCCGGCCTCAAGTCGATCGAGGATCTCGCCGGCTGCGACACCGACGAGCTGATCGGCTGGACCGAGCGCAAGGCCGGCGGTGCCGTGAAGCACAAGGGTGCCTTCTCCGACCTCGAGGTCTCCGCTGATGAAGCCAATGACCTGATCATGAAGGCCCGCATTCATGCGGGCTGGATCGAGGCGCCGGTGGAGCCTGAGACCGAAGCAGAGGGCGAGGTGGACGCCTGACCGAGGCCCACGTCAGCGAGGAGGCGGACCAGCCCTTGGTGGACCGCATGTGCATCGTCACCCGCACGGTGAAGGACGAGGCGGAACTGATCCGCTTCGCCCGGAGTCCGGATGGCATGGCGGTGCCTGACCTTGCCCGCAAGCTGCCTGGCCGCGGCCTTTGGGTTAGCCTCGACCGCAAGGTGCTGGACCAGGCCATCGCCCGGAAACTGTTCTCGCGCGGCTTTCAGGCGGAGACCACAATCCCGCCTGATCTTCCCGATATCGTGACGAAACTCCTCCGGCAGCAGGCCCTGTCGCTGCTGTCGCTCGCCAAGAAGGCGGGCGAGGCCGTGTCGGGCTTCATGAAGGTTGAGGACATGCTGGGGCGAGGCCGGGCAAGGCTGCTGTTCCATGGAACTGATGCCATGCCGGACGGCTGCCGCAAGCTGGACAAGCTTGTCGAGCCCGGTGTCGTCGAAAAGATCGTTCTTTTCGAAATCGATGAATTGGATTTGGCTTTTGGCCGTCCAAATGTGGTACATGCAGCCGTGGCGAAGGGAGGGCTTGCCGAAAAGCTCTCCGCAGCCGTGCGCCGGATCGAGACGTATGAGGGCCGTATTGACGGCCCGCCCGAGGACCTGAAGAGAAAAGATGACTGATAACAACGACAAAGACCGCAAGCCCGACGGCAGCCGCCCGGCTGGGGGAACCTTGACCCTCAAGCGGCCGTCGATCGAGCAGAGCAAGGTCAAACAGAGCTTCGGCGCCGGACGCTCAAAGACCGTGGTGGTCGAAACCAAGCGCAAGCGCTTCGGCGACGACAAGCCCGCTGTGGTCCATGAACCGAAGGTCGCCGCACCGCGGGTGACCCCCGTGACCCCGGCCCCGCCATCCAATACCCAGACGCCCGCCGCGCCCAAGCCACAGGCCACCCAGCGCTCCGGTGTCGTTCTCCGCACCCTCACCGCCGAGGAAAAGGAGGCGCGTGACCGCGCCCTTGCCGGCGCCCGCGTGCGTGAAGCCGAGGACCGCAAGCGCCAGGAAGAAGACGCCAAGCGCCGCACCGAACAGGAAACGCTTGACCTGATCGAGCGCGAGGCTGCTGCCAAGCGCAAGGCCGAAGACGACGCCCGCCACCGGACTGAGGAAGATGCCCGCCGCAAGGCTGACGAGGCCGCAAAGAAGCTTGCGCCGAAGTCGGCCCAATCGAATGTCGTGACTCCCGCCACCGAGCCCATGAAGGCCGCGACCGGTAGGGCCGCGGTTGCGCCTGTCAAGCGCACCCATGATGAGGAAGAAACGGCCCCGCGCCGCACGTTCGCTGGCGCCGTCAAGCGTGAAATCAAGGCTCCGGTCCCGGCCCGTCCGACCAAGACCGCCGAAGCTGACAAGCGCCGTGGCCGCCTGTCGGTTGGCAATGCGCTGAACGAGGATGACGAGCGCGCCCGTTCAGTTGCCGCCTTCCGCCGCCGCACCGAACGCCTCAAGAAACAGACCCATGGCTTCCAGATGCCCACCGAAAAGGTGAGCCGCGAAGTGACCATCCCGGAAGCGATCACCATCCAGGAACTCGCCAACCGCATGGCCGAGCGCGCCGTCGACATCATCAAGTTCCTGATGAAGCAGGGCGAGATGCATACGATCAATGACGTGATCGATGCCGACACCGCCCAGCTCGTCGCCGAGGAAATGGGCCACAAGGTCAAGCGCGTGTCGGAATCCGACGTGGTCGAAGGCCTCGCCGGCGACACCGATGCGCCGGAACAGCTCAAGTCGCGCCCCCCGGTCGTCACCATCATGGGCCACGTCGACCACGGAAAGACCTCGCTGCTCGACGCGCTGCGCAAGACCAACGTCGTCTCCGGCGAAGCCGGCGGCATTACCCAGCACATCGGCGCCTATCAGGTCGAAACACAGAGCGGCGTTGTGACCTTCATCGATACGCCGGGTCATGAGGCTTTCACCTCGATGCGTGCGCGTGGTGCGAAAGCCACCGATATCGTGGTGCTGGTGGTGGCTGCTGATGACGGCGTCATGCCGCAGACAGTGGAAGCCATCAACCATGCCCGTGCGGCCAATGTGCCGATCATCGTGGCGATCAACAAGATCGACAAGCCCGCCGCCAATCCGATGCGCGTCAGGAACGAGCTGCTGCGCTACGAGATCGTGGTCGAAAGCATGGGCGGCGACACGCTCGAAGTCGAAGTGTCGGCGCTCAAGGGTACCAATCTCGACCGGCTTCTCGAAGTCATTCTTCTGCAGTCGGAAGTTCTCGATCTCAAGGCCAACCCCGACCGTGAGGCCGGTGGCATGGTGGTCGAAGCGCAGCTCGACAAGGGGCGTGGCCCGGTCGCGACCGTGCTCGTGCAGCGCGGCACTCTTAAGCTCGGCGATATTTTCGTGGCAGGCTCCGCCTGGGGCCGCGTCCGTGCGCTTGTCAACGACAAGGGCGTGCAGGTTAAGGAAGCCTTCCCCTCGACTCCCGTCGAGGTTCTGGGCCTGAACTCGGCACCTGAAGCCGGTGATCAGTTCGACGTGGTGCCGAATGATGCCCGGGCGCGCGAAGTGACGGAATACCGTGAGCGCAAGCGCCGCGAGAGCCGCGGTGCGGCTTCGGCTCGCTCATCGCTCGAGCAGATGATGTCCGCGATCAAGGAGGGCGCCACCGAGTTCCCGATCCTGGTCAAGGCAGACGTGCAGGGCTCGGCGGAAGCCATCGTCCAGGCGCTGGAAAAAATCGGCAATACCGAGATCAAGGCGCGCGTTATCCACTATGCGGTGGGCGGCATCAACGAGTCTGACATCGGCCTCGCCGAAGCCTCGAAGGCGGTGGTGCTGGGCTTCAACGTTCGTGCCTCCACCCAGGCGCGCGATGCGGCGGAACGTGCCGGGATCGAAATCCGCTACTACAACATCATTTATGACCTGGTGGACGACATCAAGCAGGCCATGGCGGGCAAACTCGCTCCGGAACTGCGCGAAACCTTCCTCGGCAATGCCAAGATCCTTGAGGTCTTCAACATCACCAAGGTCGGCAAGGTTGCAGGCTGTCAGGTCACCGAAGGCACCGTGCAGCGCGGCGCCAAGGTCCGGCTCATCCGCGACAACGTGGTCATCCACGAAGGCACGCTCTCGACGCTCAAGCGCTTCAAGGACGAGGTCAAGGAAGTCCCTGTCGGCCAGGAATGCGGCATGGCCTTCGAGAACTACCAGGACATGCGCGCCGGTGACGTGATCGAGTGCTTCCGCGTGGAGAAGGTCCAGCGCACGCTGGACTGATCGGACAAGATGAGCAAAGGCAGCGCCCCCTCCCAACGACAACTGCGTGCAGGCGAGCTTATCCGCCACGCATTGGCGGAAATATTCCTGCGCGGGGAATCGGGTGATCCTGATCTCGAAAGGCTGAACCCGACGGTCGTCGAGGTTCAGATGTCGCCCGACCTCAAGATCGCCAACGCCTTCGTACGCACGCTGCAACAGGGCAAGGAGAAGGCACTGCTCGAGGCGCTGAACCGTAACCGGCGTTATATTCGCGGCCTCGTCTCCCCCAAACTCGAGATGAAGTTCACGCCGGAGATCCGCTACCGAGTCGACACCGCACTCGACTACGCCGGCAAGATCGACGAACTCCTCCGCAGCCCGGAAGTGGCGCGGGATCTCGAGAAGAAGTGAACGCGCCCAGAAGACGGCGCGAAGCTGTCCACGGCTGGCTGATCCTCGACAAGCCCTATGGCATGACGTCCACCCAAGCGGTGGGCAAGGTGCGCTTCCTGTTCAATGCCGAGAAGGCGGGCCATGGCGGCACGCTGGACCCGCTGGCCTCGGGCCTGCTCCCCATCGCGCTGGGGGAGGCGACCAAGACCGTTTCCTATGCCATGGACGGCCGCAAGATCTACCGCTTCACCGCCCGCTGGGGCGAGGAGCGGACGACGGACGATCTCGAAGGCGTAGTTTCTACAACCTCCGATAAGCGCCCCTCACGGGAGGAGATCGAGTCGATACTTCCCCGCTTCACCGGCGAGATCATGCAGGCGCCGCCCGCCTTTTCGGCCATCAAGGTCGATGGCGAGCGCGCCTATGACCTCGCCCGGGCCGGGGAGGCGGTGGAACTGGCAGAACGCCCGATCCTGATCGAGGCCCTGAAGCTGGTCGACATCCCTGACCGCGACCATGCCACATTTGAGGTGACCTGCGGCAAGGGCACCTACATCCGCTCGCTGGTCCGCGACATGGGCCGGACGCTTGGCACGGCTGCGCATGTCACCATGCTGCGCCGGGTGGCGGTGGGACCGTTCACCGAAGACCATATGATTTCACTGGAAAACCTTGTGGAACTCGGCCATAAGGCCCCCGGCGGAGACGTCAAAACTGGGGCTTTGCTCCCCATCGAGACCGTGCTGGACGGCATCCCGGCACTGGCCATCGACGAAGAGCAAGCCCGACGCCTGAAGCTCGGACAAGCCGTCCTGCTCAGAGGCGCGAATGCTCCCATCGCGGAAGATGCGGTTCTGGTGATGAGTGGCGGCAAGCCACTCGGGATTGGAACGGTCGTCCAGGGGTCGCTCAAGCCGAAGCGTTTGTTCAACCTGTAACCATCCATGTATTGGAGATGACCGATGACCATGACTGCTGAGCGCAAGGTCGCTCTCGTGAAGGAATATGCCACGAAGCCGGGTGACACCGGTTCGCCAGAAGTTCAGGTTGCGATCCTCACGGAACGCATCAACTACCTCACCGACCACTTCAAGACCCACAAGAAGGACAATCATTCCCGCCGTGGGCTGCTGACGATGGTGAGCAAGCGCCGTTCGCTGCTCGACTATCTGAAGCGCATCGACGATGCGCGTTACCAGACGCTCATCAAGCGCCTCGAGATCCGCCGCTAAGCGGAACTCGGGAACAAGTACGAGCGGGCGGATCACCGAGTAGCCGCCCGCGTCCCCATCCAGTGAGTCCGGCAATGGGGCCGGGCTCTCGGCCCAAAGGGGATGCCGTCCACAGTGGTGGTGCACGTCTT
>CANJMQ010000018.1 GCA_947475225.1 Bradyrhizobiaceae bacterium | reverse complement strand
GAAGTTCTGCGATATCCACACAGAACTGTGATGCCTCACTCATGGCGGCTGATACCTCAGGCCGCATGATGCCTCCAGAAAGGCGGGTTGCGGGACCCTTGGCGTTAATCAGCGTCTTGATACCCAGTTCCTGATAGACAGTCATTCGATATCCCTCCGAGTCGCATCTTGACGAAATTACCACTCACCGCTCCGGCCAATGCCTAGTCCCGGCGACTTCTTCTCCGAAGGACTTCAACAACCACCAACATCGAAATCGCGAGTACTGTAGACAATGTGGCCACTGCTGCCACTGTGGGACTGATGCGTTCCCTAAGACCACTATAGATTTGTCTCGGTAGCGTTATCTGCTCAGGTCCGCCAACGAAGAGTGTAACCACAATTTCATCAATGGAAGTTGCGAAAGCAAAAAGCCAACCCGCGAGCACACCGGGCATTATCAAAGGCAACACAACCTTGAGGAATGTACGAGTAGGGGATGCTCCGAGGCTGAGTGCTGCCCGAAACAGGTTCATGTCAAATCCCTGGAGAGTGGAAACGACAGGTATGAGCACAAGCGGCATGCAAACGACGGTGTGAGCGATTATCAGTCCAGTAAAACTTGCTGCGAGCCCCAGACGCGCAAGATGAAGAAACATGGCAAGGGCAACAACAACCAAAGGTATGACCATTGGAGAAATCAGTAGCGCCATAAGAAAGGGCTGCAGTCGCGGGGAGACACGCAAGACACCGATGGCGCCGAGAGTCCCGAGGATCGTAGCGATCGTCGATGCGACAACTCCTACGACGAATGTATTCCGTAGCGATCCAAGCCACTGAGCGCTACCAAAAAACTCTCCATACCAGCGCAAAGAAAATGAAGGTATCGGGAAATTCAGCAGAGTTCCGCTGGTGAATGACAATGGTATGAGCACGACCAGTGGAGCGAGTTGAACTGAGAAGATGACTATCGCAAAAGCCCACAGAGCGGCCCGCAGCAGCCTTTGACCAGGATAATGAACGACGCTCGCCACGAGTTACTCCAACCTGATGCGGCTTACGCCGACTTGCCAAGCAAAAACCAGATAGATCAAGAGCGTCAGTATGAAAAGCGTGGTACCTAGAGCCGCTGCTAGACCCCAGTTGACGACTTTGTTTGTGTATTGAGCCACAAACCAGCTTATCATTTGATCGCTCCGACCACCGACCAAATCCGGTGTAATATAATATCCGAGAGCAAGGACGAAGACGAGCAGACATCCTGCAGCTACGCCTGGGAGACTGAGTGGGAAATAGACCCGCCTGAAAGCCTGAAAAGGCGTCGCGCCGAGTGATATGGCGGCCTTCATGTAGTGAGTTGGTATGCCCTTCATGTTGCTGTAGATGGGCAGGGTCATAAACGGCAGGAGTATATCAACCATCGCAATGAAAACGGCTGATCTCGTGTAGGCAATCGAAACCGGCTCATTTACGAGACCGAACGTCAGCAGGAGATCATTCAAGGGACCCTTCTCCTGAAGCAGGATCACCCATGCGGTTGATCTGATCAACAGTGAACTCCAGAATGGGAGTACAACAAATAACATCATGCGGTTGGCGGTTTTGGGTGGTGATGATGCTACCAAAAACGCAATCGGATACGCGATGACGAGACATAGCAAGGTAACCGTGATGCTGATCAGTAGAGTGCGGCCAAATATAGCCACATACAAAGCGTCTTCATCGGATTTTCTTCCGATGCTTCCATCGTCCTTGATCTGCAGGTCAGCAGCGGTCATGAAATAGAAACTCGTGACGGGTCCAATTTCACGGGCAATTGCCAGCCAATAGCGCCTTTCAGCCCATCGCGGATCGAGTTCGATCAGATTGCTCTGATAGGAAGTTCCCCTTGCGATTAAATCGGGGGCAGCGTCCGCAGCAGCCATGATAAGTGTACGAAACCCGTTCACGCGGTAGTTGAGGTATCTCGCCAGCAGCGCCTGACGGCCATTTTCATGTGCTTCCGAAAGATCGTAAACAAGTGCTCTGAAAACCTCTTCGCCTGGGATGCCGCTCATCCGATCCCATGTAGCGATCGCCTTTCCGGTGGCCTCTAGCGATCCAGAGATCTCGGCATTGTCAACACTGCGGTACAAGAAGGTGGCGAGTGGATAGAAGAAAGCAGTTGCAAGAAAAAGCAGTGGCGCTGAGAGCAGCGCCACTGTCCAAAACATTCGCTTCCGCCTAAATGTTACGGCGGGATTTGACTTTGCCCCAACATTCAAGCGCATCAAACGCTACAGTTACTTTGCAGCCCACGCCTGGAATTTTGCGGTGAGGTCATCCAGATTTTCGACCCAGAAAGGGTAGTCGAACTCAAGTGCCCACTGCTTCTTGTCTGGAGCGCTGGGCATAGCCGCCTTCACTTCAGTGCTCAAAAGGTCATATGATTTCGGATGCGGCGTACCGTATGGCATGCGCTTCGAAAACTCCGCTGCAACCTCAGGCTTTGCATAATAGGCGAGAAATTTGACGGCATTGTCCTTGTTTGGGGCACCCTTCAGAATAACCCAATGGTCGACACCAAGAAGGAAGCCAGCGTCCCAAGCAATCTTGAGGTTCCGTTTGTTCTGTTGCGCGGTTGTGATTGTTTCGCCTGTAAATGCTGGCGTCATGACAACTTCGCCTGAACTGAGAAGTTCCAGGAACTGAGCTCCGCTCTCCCACCAAACAATATAAGGCTTGAGTTCGTCCAGTTTCTTGAACGCACGGTCAACTCCTCCTGGTGACCTCAGGGTCTCATAGACTTTGTCGATGGGAACACCGTCAGCCATGAGGGCTTCTTCAAGGGTCTCCTTGGCCGTCGATCTCATGCCACGTTTGCCGGGATACTTTTTGACGTCCCAAAAGTCGGCCCATGATTTCGGAGGGTCCTTGATCACATCCGCATCATAGGCGAGACCAGTAGCCCATATATCGGATGAAACTCCGCAATCATCGACGGCGTAAGGCATGAACTGCTCTCTGCCCCCAATAGCAGCAAAGTCGATTTTTTCGTAAAGGCCTTCTTGGCAGCCGATCAATAGTTCGGCTCCTTCAACGCTGACCATGTCCCAAGTTATGGTTCCGGATTCGATTTGAGATCTGATCTTTGCAAGCTCTCCATTATACTGATCTTCGACGACTTCGACCTTGCTCTCAGCAGCAAAAGGCTTCCAGATGCCATCCCGATAGGCATCATTCCATGTACCACCCCATCCCGTAATCACGACTTTGCCATCGGCCATCGCGACTGACGAAAAAGCCATGATCGCACAGGTGGCGATTGAGGCGCCCCATACCCAAATCCGTGACAACATTTCCGTTCCCCAACTATTGATTGATGTCTCTGCACGCTTGACCAATGCACTATCTGGCACGATGTAAACCGGGAGACAGCATGAGGACGTCGGCGGCAACGCACTGGGCCGGGCCTCTGTGAATCCTACAAATCGAAGATTACATTTTTGCAGTAGACGTCAAGTGCGAATGCGGAGCACACGACGGATGGTTCACGAGGCGACGTTCCCGAGGCCGCCTGAACGGACACCCGAGACACGGAAAAATTGCCCTTTCACATGCCGCCATCGTTTCTTCAACCACTCGTCCCCCTGCCTCCGCCTATCTGCCTGACGCCACGCAGCCTCTTCCTCCGGCGGCATCCTCTTCGAAACGTAGCGCCACGCCAGCGGCAGTAACGCCTTGCCCAGTCGCACTCCAAACTCAATCCAGAAGAAGGGCCGCTGCGCCACGAGGAACATCCCGCCTCGGAACTCAGGAAAGGGAGCGGACGGAATAATTACATTACAAATTCAATGATATAAGAGTTCGATTCTTTATTCTGCGTGGTGCGCCAAAATCCCCACAATGCGGATCAAAACCCATAACCAGTGGGGCCTTCTGTACAATCTTGAATGCTACTGTCTACGATGCCACCTGGATGCGTTACCACTCAGCCCGTGCATTCCGATAGGCGAACGGGGTTCGGCGTGTCGGAAAGCTCCTGGCTCGTGGCGCAGGCGGGGAAGCCGGCGCGACGCATCAGGTCCTCCACAGTCTTGATGGCATCTGGAGGCCAGCCGCGGTTCAGCGCGAAGCGCTCGATCGACAGCAGGCCGGGAAATTTCGCGACACCACGCTTCACCACGGCTTGCGCCTCATCCCTGCGGTCGAGAGCGGCCAGGCTGCCGGCGACAACGACGAAGCCATCGGTGTTCCATTCCTCCTCGGGCTGGCGCGACTGCACCTGGATCGCGTCCGCATATCGTCCCGACAGGACATAGGCCAGCCGGAGGCAGGGCACCGCCCATTTGGGGAAGGCCGGGTTCAGGGCGATGGCGTGGTCAGCCGCCGCCATCTCCTTCTCCGGGGTCGGCGCGAGACAGGACTGGAAGATGAGGATGTCGAAGGCATTGGGCGTGAGGCGCAACGCCTCCTCCAGCTGGATCTGGCCCTGCGCATAATCGCCCGTCATGGTCAGTGCATAACCGAAGGCCGCATGAGCATCGGCATCCATCGGGTCCAGCGACACGGCCTTGCGGGCATAGCGCAGCATCTGCTGGAACAATTCGGCAGCGCCCGTCTCTGTCGTCGCCAGCCAGGCAAAGGTATTGGCATATCGCACATAGGCGCGAGCGAAGTTCGGGTCCTTGGCGATCGCCTGGTCGAGGATGTTCTGCGCCTCCCTCATGTGCTCCGGCGAGAGGTCGGAATACATCGTCTCCTGGGCGAGGAGATAGAGGTCGTAGGCGCCGAGGTCGGCCGGCGGCTTGCGCCGAGCACCTACGGCGAGGCTCTTGCTAACCTTGCCTTCTCGGCCGGCAAGGCTGTTGGCGATGTGATCCGCAACGTCACCCTGCACCGCGAAGATCTCGCCGATCATCCGGTCATAACGGTCCGACCACAGCGTCTGACCAGTCTCGGCATCGATGAGTTGCGCCGTGATGCGGATGTGGTCCATGTCGCGCTGGAAGGTGCCCTTGAGCAGGTGGCTGACCTTCAGGTCCCGGCCCAGCGCGCTGATGTCCACGGCCTTGCCCTTGTAGGCCTCGGTGGTGTCATTCGCCATGACGCGGAAGTCGGAATAGCGCGACAGATCGGCGATCGTATCGAGGGTGAGGCCTTCCGCGAGACGCAGGTCCGCAGCATCGGAAGAAATGCTCTCGAAGGGCAGCACGGCAACTACGGGCGGCCCCGCCAGTGCGGCTGGCGGCCGGGTGAAGGTCCAAGTAGCTGCCGCGGCGGCCAGGGCGGCGAGCAGCAGCGCAACGGCTGCCACGGCGCGGCGACCACCATGCGCGGCGCGGAGGAATGGAAGATCCGTCGCATCCATCACAGCCGGAGCAACGGACGTCGCCGGCACGGCCGAGGCGGGAACTGGTGCGGGGGTGGGTAGAATGATCTTGCCGGTCGCGGCGATGCGGTCGCGCAGCGCCTGGGTCTCAGGCGACGGTTCGACGCCGAGTTCATCGTGCAAGAGTTTTCGCAGCTTGTCGTAATGCTTGAGCGCCCGCGGCCTCTCGGCCTCCGCCAGATAGGCCTCCATCAACTGGCGGTGCGAGGCTTCGCGCAGCGGGTCGGCCTGCACCAAACGCTGCGCGACCTCGATGCGCGACTGGCCCGAGAGCATTGGCGCCAGCCTGTCCATGGCCGCGACGTATTTACCCTGATAGTCCTCGCGGCGGTGATAAAGCCAGTCCTCGAGTTCCGGCTCGCTCGCGCGCACATCGGCCAGAAAAGGCCCCCGCCACAGGGCGAGCGCCGCCTCGAGGGCTTCGCGCGCGGTGCCGCGCAGCGCGCCGAGGAAGGCGTCGGTATCAAGCTTCACCTGCGTTGCATGAAGGGCGATGGTAGCATCGGTCGCGGCGAAGAAGCTCGCCTCATGGCCGCCCAGCTCCTTGCGCAGGACTGCGAGCGCCTGGCGCAGGCTGCTGCGCGCCTGCTCCTCGCCATATTCGGCCCATAGCAGGCCTGCCAGCGCCTCACGGCTCATGCTGCGGCCAGGCGCCGAGGCCAGCATCGCCAACAGCAGCCGATTCTTCTTGCTGCCGATCTCGACCTGCTGACCCTGAGGATCGATCAGCTGGAACGGCCCGAGGAGCCGCAGCGAAAAACATTCGGATTCTGCAACGTCCGGCTGCTTTGCGGGCGCTTCAGGCTGGGATCTCTTCCCTGAATTTCCAGACAGGCTCATTTTTACGCTTCCTTTGCGGCACTCGGGGGCGGCCTTTTATGGCGGCCTGCTAGCTTCTCGGTTGGGGAAACGCACGTTTGGAGGCACGGCAGATCACATAAATATCTCTCAATTCAGATGAGCTGACAATCGCCAACGCGGTCCCCACGACTGCGGGATTAAATCGACAATTCGCGCATCTCCAACGCCCGGCGTTACCGCCGGACGCAGGAAGTCCTGCACCCTCGATCAACTGTCTCAACCAACTGGAGGATACCAATGAATTTCAACGCTATTGCCGCCTGCCTGCTCGCTGCGGCGCAACGCTCCCTGCAAACCCGCATCCTGCCCGCCGCTGCGGCCGCACTGGCGGTGGGCGCGCTGCACACCACGACCAGTGCCGAAGCCGCAGACGCGCCGCCCATCGGCGGAGGCTATACCAATGCCATCGCCATCCCCGTCAGTGACCCCGCCGTCAAGGAGATCGCCGGGGCCTTGTTCAAGCCCCAGGGCACCGGGCCTTTTCCGGCTGTCGTCTACATGAGCGGCTGCAACGGGCTCAATTTCCCGCCGGAGATCCAGCAGGAAAAGCGGGTGATCGACAACAACCTGTCCAAGGGCATCGCCACGCTGATCGTCGATCCCTTCACGGCACGAGGCGAGAAGGATGGCGCCTGCGACAAGCTCGACGTGCCGGGGTTCACACGCGGCGGCAACGATGCCGTCGCGGCGGTGAAGGTCCTGAAATCAATACCGGATATCAATCCCGCCAAGATTTTCCTGCAGGGCTACTCATACGGCGCAATCGCATCGCTCTACGCGACCGACACCAATACGCCGGGAGATCACGACACCACGATCGCCGGGCTCATTACCTACTATCCCTTCTGCTATGACAAAGTCAGCCCGTCGGTTCCCACGCTCGTTCTCATCGGCGAAAAGGACGACTGGACTCCAGCGGCGGCCTGCCAGGCGGTCAAGGGCAAGGTCAATTTCGACTTAGTCGTCTATCCTGGAGCGACGCATGGCTTCACCGAGCCCTTCGAGAAGCCCTTCGACGTCGATGGCCACCATCTTGCCCATGACGAGGCAGCAACGAAAGATGCAGAGCAGCGCGTTGAAGTCTTCATCGACTCCCGTCTGAAGTAATACCTTACACACGACACTAGACCACCGGGCACGTCACGTGCCCGGTGGGTTGCGTTGACAGCACCTCTCCAGCGGAAGCGCTGCCGAGGAAACTCACGAGGAACCTGGTAGAAGTGTATGCTGACTGAAGAAATTATTAAGCAATTTCAATAACATAAAATCTATCATCTTTATTGCGCATGGTGCGCCAATTCAATCAAGAAGTTAGCTCGAGCAATATCCGCTTTGCTGCCGAGAAAGTGAAATTGAAACAAACATTGGAGGCGCGCGTGCAGCTCACCTCCGTCCGATGCACAGGCGTTCTCGGCGGTGGTCTCGCTCAGGTATATGAACCGTGTAGCGCTCGCAATTCGGACGCCAATTTTGCCGTGCCCGATCAGGCGGCAGCGGTTTTCTCCTCCGGTCGCTCGTAGTCGAAGACATTCAGTTCGATGACCGCAAAGCAAGCGATCCAAAGGGCAGCATCATAGAAGTCCAGCAAACCCGTGAGGTCTGCTTCCGCCTTCAACCCTTCATACCCCCACCACACAGCGACACCCACCAGGATGGCGTAGAGAAGGCTCTTGATCAGGTTCCGGACCTTCCACTCCGCAGCCTGAAAGTCACCGGGCGAATAGACGTCGTAGGCAAGCACTGCGCACACTGCCAGCCATGTCACGGAGTTGAGCAGGTCAACCCACTCGCCCTCAAGGTAGTACTGCGCGGTGGCATAGATGGCCAGTCCGTAACCCAGGCACTGGAATGCAAACAGTGTCCACTTCTCGAATGCCGAGTTGTAGACCTCGTCCAGCGACGTGCTCTCATACTCGAAAGTGCCCAGCAAGATCACCCAGCCGAACGAGTCCAACGCCTCATGCAAAGTTCCATGCAGAAGGAACAGCAGGATATTGAAGGTGAGGAGCGCGTAGACCGAATACTTGAAGATGCTGAATGGGAGGGAATGGGATTTTTTCGGCATGGCTTCGGTGATTTCCCAAACTCAGATCAGCACCCGCAGTACTGCGAACAGCACGCCCGCTAGCAGGATCGAGACCGGCAGTGTCAATACCCAGGCGAGAAGGATGTTGCGCACCGTCGAGCCCTGAAGACCAGAACCGTTGGCCGCCATGGTGCCGGCGATACCGGACGAGAGCACTTGCGTCGTCGACACCGGAAGGCCCAGTACGTCTGCCATGCCGATGGTGATGGCCGCCACGGTTTCAGCGGCCGCTCCTTGGCCGTAGGTGAGATGCGTCTTGCCAATCTTCTCGCCCACCGTGACCACGATACGGCGCCAGCCGACCATGGTGCCGAGCCCCAGCGCCAGGGCAACCGCGACCTTGACCCAGTTCGGAATAAAGCGGGTGGCCCCGTCAACCACCGCATGGAATGTGGTGAAGCTCTTCATATCCTCAGGCGAAACCGCAAGCTGCTTCTTCTTGTCGACGAGTTTCAGCGCCTCGCTGACGAGGTATAGGTCATTGCGGAGGTTCGAAACAAGATCGGTCGGAACGCTGGCCAGCGACTTGTAGTCAACCATGCGCTGATCGAGCTTCACAAGAAATTGCGACATGGCAACCGTCGTCTCGGGCGTCCAGGTCTTGGTACGGACGGCATCTGCCACGGCCGAAGCGGGGTCGGCCACGGTGACATCGGGCTGGGCATAGTGGTCAAGCGTCTGCACCAGGGCGGCTGAGGCGCCACGGAACTGGTCAAGCAGCGCCGGATCAGGGGTGCGGTTCAGCGCAAAGGCGGTGGGCACCACGCCGACCAGGATCAGCATGATGAGACCCATGCCCTTCTGGCCATCATTGGAGCCATGGGCGAAGCTCACCGCCGTGCAGGTGGCGATGAGGATGCCGCGGATCCACAACGGCGGTGACTTATCCTTGGAGGGTTCGCTGAACAGTTCCTTGTTGCGCACCACGAGTTTGAGCGCCAGCAGCAAAAGGGCCGCCGCGACGAAGCCGAAGATCGGCGAGACCAGCAGGGCAAGTCCAACTTCGCGCGCCTTGTCCCAGTCGACGCCGCTGGTGGCGGTGCCAGCCGGCGCCAGCAGCTGGTTGGCCAGACCCACGCCGATGATCGAGCCGATGAGCGTGTGCGAGCTCGAGGCGGGAAGGCCGAGCCACCAGGTGCCGAGGTTCCAGACCACCGCTGCGATCAGCAGCGCGAAGACCATGGCGAGGCCGGCACTGCTGTTCACTTGCAGGATCAGCTCCACCGGCAGGAGGGAGACGATGCCCCAGGCAACGGCACCCGACGCCATCATCACGCCGAGGAAGTTCCACAGCCCGGACCACACCACCGCCACATGCGGCGTGAGCGAGCGGGTATAAATCACGGTGGCCACGGCATTGGCGGTATCGTGAAAGCCGTTGACGAATTCGAAGCCGAGCGCGATCAGCAGCGCCAGCAGCAGCAAGAGCCACGGTGTGGCCTCCTGGGCATTCGACACGTCCCCCATCAGCTGGCTGGCACAATAGGCCAGGCCACCGCCCAGAACTGCCATGAAGAGCAGCTTCGCCCACCACGTCGGCGCGCTGGTATCCAGCATGGATTGGGAGTGCACAGGGGTATCTGACATCGGACTCTCGTCTTGCTGAAGTTACGGACACTATTTCAATCCAGAATAGCCCCCTTAGCATGACGTGTTCTTGACGATGCCGGACAGGCGTTGCGAGCAGCAGTTTCGCGTGCCACCGCAACGCCGGGCAGACCGCAGCCACATAACGCCTCATCACTAAGGTGCTACGGTCCGTCCCCTGCGCCAAGCTATGACGTTGGCCGCGCGCACTCTTCCCGAACAGCGCGCCGGGATTCTGCTAGGTGCGGCCGCTTACCCCCGCACGGTCGTCGAAGGCCCGCACCCACATGGCGCAGAGACCGGATCTCACCACGTCATCGGTCGAGAATTCGACCACCGGAACCGGCAGGTTGCGCTCCTTCACAAGCCGGATGGCGAGGTGCAGGCCAGAACCATGAGCAAGGTCGCACTGTGCGATATCACCGTTGATCACGGTCACGCAGCCTTCGCCGGTGCGGGTGAGGAACATCTTGATCTCGGTCTCGGTGGTGTTCTGCGCCTCGTCCAGGAGCACAAAGGCATCACGCCAGGAACGACCGCGCATGACCTCAAAGGGAACCACCTCGATGTCACCGTTCTTCACCGCAAGGTCAAACACCGCCTTGCCCAACCGGTCCCGCATGGCATCGGTTACCGGAACGGTCCACGGGGCGAACTTCGACTCGATGGTTCCGGGAAAGAATCCCAGCGAGCGGCCGCAGGGTACATTGGGGCGTGTCAGGATGATCTTAGCAATAAGGCCGCTGCGGTAGAGGTCAGCCGCATGGGACGCCGCAAGCCAGGTCTTGCCGGTTCCCGCCGGGCCGAGCACGAAGACCTGCGGATGGGTTCTGAGGTAGGCGAGATATTCGGCCTGCCGCGCATTCATTGCTACGATTGGCGGTGCCTGGCGCTCCGCCTCGAATTTTCGCTTGAAGGGAATGACGGTGCCGTCTTCCCGATCTACGATCTCACGCGCACGACGTTTGTCTCTTGTCTTCACTTTGGTCTTAGCCTTGCCCATCTGGTTCTCCTTGAGGCACTTTAACCAACGCAAAACGCACTTCTCTGCGCCGGCGGCAGGCAATCGCCAGGCCGCGCGCGTTTGATCATCCAGACTGTTTGGGAGGTCGCAGTATAACCGCCTCGGGCGGTGAGCAGGACAACTCGCATGGCAACAAGAGCACTGATTCTTGTGACGGTTTTACAACCGCCCCGCCAGTGACGTGGGGTTGCTCTACCCGACGCACCAGCGCCCTTGCCCCTTCGGCGCGAGCCTCAATGCGCGATGCGCCGGCCACTATCCGGGTTGAAGAAGTGCAATGAATCTGGTGGCAGTTCGAGGTTCACCTCGGCACCAGGCTCGATGATCCCAGCATCCTTGCTCGAGACAATGATCGGGGTTGATCCCACTTCAGCATGGAGAAGGCGGGATGATCCCAGTTCCTCGGTGAAGTGTACCTTCGCCCGCACGCCCCGGCCATGATTGGCAAGGCTGATGGATTCAGCTCTAATTCCCACATGGACTTCGTTCGGCAAATCACTGCCCCCCGGATGCCCGGCCAGGTCCACCGTTTGCCCATCGTCGAGCAACAGTAGCGATGACCCCGCTCCCAACCGCGCGGGCAGGATGTTCATGCCCGGCGCCCCGATGAAGGACGCGACATATGTTGACTGGGGCCGATGGTAGACATCGGCAGGTGTGCCCACCTGCTCAATGACACCCTTGTTCATAACCACGATGCGATCAGCGAGTGTCATGGCCTCCACCTGGTCGTGGGTAACGAACAGCGTGGTGGTTCCGAGCTTCTGGTGAAGCCTGCGAATCTCAACCCGCATGGCAACGCGCAGCTTGGCATCAAGGTTCGACAGCGGCTCATCATAGAGGAACACCAGCGGCTCACGGATCATGGCGCGGCCCATTGCCACGCGCTGGCGCTGTCCGCCCGAAAGCTGGCCGGGCTTGCGCCGCAGGAATTCGCCAAGCCCGAGGGATTCGGCCACCGCCTTCACCCGCGTCTCTCGCGTGCTGCGTGGCACGCCGGCCACCTTGAGGGAATAGCCAATGTTGTCAGCCACGCTCATGTGCGGGTAGAGCGCGTAGTTCTGGAACACCATGGCGCAGCCGCGCTCGCGCGGCTCGAGCGCATTGACCACCCTGCCCCCAATCTCAATGTCGCCCGCCGTCACCGACTCGAGGCCGGCGACCATGCGCAACAGGGTCGATTTCCCACAACCCGAGGGGCCGAGGATGACCACGAACTCACCGGCCGCTGCCTCAAAGTCCACGCCATGCACAACCTCGTTCTTTCCGTAGGCCTTCTTCACGTTCCGCAGGCTGATGGCTGACATCTGTTCACTTCTCGGTTGTGATGAGGCCTCTGACGATCAGCCTCTGCAGGAGGATCGACACGATGGCGGGTGGCACGAGTACGATGAGGGTTGCAGCCATGGCGGTGTTCCAGACCGGCGGCTCGCCGAAGCCCTCCGGAACCATTTTCTGAAGCTGCATGGTGGCCGTTGCATAATTGGCCTGATCGGTGATTACTAGCAGCGGCCAGAGATACTGGTTCCAGGCGTAGACAAACATGATCGCCGCCAGGGCCGCCATGTTACTGCGCGACAGCGGCATCAGGATCTGCCAGTAGAATCGGAGTGGGCCGGCGCCATCCATCTTTGCAGCCTCGGCCAGGTCCTTCGGAATGGTGAGATAGAACTGCCGGTAGAGGAAGGTGCCCGTGGCGGTTGCCACCAGTGGCAAGACCAGGCCCGCATAAGTGTTGAGAAGGTTCCACTCCGGCAGCACCAGCTGGAAGCCTAGCAAGTTCAGCATCTGCTGCAGCGGGCTCAGCACATTCGCCGCCACTGCATAGGTCGGCACGATACGGACCTCGAGCGGCAGCATGAGGGTGATGAAGATCGCCCAGAATACGAGCATGCGCGCCCGATAGCGGAAGAATACGATGGAAAAGGCGGTGATCGAGGCGAGGAACACTTTTCCCACCGTCACCAGAACTGATGAGATGAGGGAGTTGGTGAGTGCCGTCCCAAAGTTTCCCTTGATCCACACTTCGCTGAGGTTTTCATAGAGGTGGCCGCCTGGCCACAGCGGCATAGGCACCCGGTTGACGGTCACGAAATCATGGCTCGCCGCCGCGAACACCATCCAGAACGGCACCAGGATCACGAAGAGCATGACGAGAAGCACAACCTGCGTCACGGCATTGAGTATGGGCGTGCGCTCGATCACCGGATCATCCTCATGCGTAGTGGACGCGCCGCTCGACGAAGCGGAACTGGATGAATGTGAGAACAATGACCAGCAGCATGAGCACGATCGATTCGGCGGCGGCCAGGGAGTAGTCCTGCGCCTTGAAGCCATCGAAATAGATCTTGTAGACCATGAGATCCGTCGCTCGCGCCGGGCCACCATGGGTAGTGATGTCGATGATGCCGAAGCTGTCGACGAAGCTGTCGGTCAAGTTGATGATCAGGAGGAAGAACAGAGTGGGCATCACCAGCGGCACCTGGATGTCCCACATGCGCCGCATCGCGCCGGCGCCGTCCATTGCACTTGCTTCCGTCAAAGGGCGCGGAATGGACTGCAGGGCAGCAAGGAAGAACACGAAGTTGTAGCCGATCGACTTCCAGGCCTGGCACAGGACCACCAGGACCATTGCGTCAAAGCCGTCCGTCGCCGGGTTCCAGATGTTTGGGAACCAGTTGTTGATTGCCGCAACGAAGCCGGCATTGGGAGAGAAAATGAAGCGGAAGGCAAGGCCCGCCGCCGGCGCGGCCATGGCATAGGGAATAAAATAGGCGAAGGAGTAAATTTGGTGACCAGGCAGGCGGCGGTCGACCAGCAGTGCGAGAGACAGCGATACGGAAATGATGATGGCTGTCGTCGCGGCCGCGAAGATGATGGAGACCTGAACCGAGTTCCAGTATTTCGGATCCTTGAAGACCGTAGCGAAATTCAGCCAGCCGACCCACTGGTTGCTGCCACCGAAGGGCTGCTCCAGCGTGAAGGCCCAGTACAGCGCCTCACCGGTTGGCCAATAAAAGAAGATGAACACAAGCAGCAGCTGCGGCACGACAAGCGCCGCGGCGAGCCAGATGTTGGTGAATGCCGCGTGTCTGAGCAAGGGCTGGAGTCCAGATTGTACGTGAAAAAGTAACGAGATGTGGCCGGGCAGCTGCGACGCCGCCCGGCCCAGTACCAGATCAGGGAAGCTGTGCGCCCTGGAAGGTCTGCTCGTAACGGCGCAGGATCTCGTTGCCCGTCGTCACCGCGTCGTCGATGGCGACCTGCACGTCCTTCTGACCAGCAAAGGCAGCCTCGAGCTCAGACTTGAGAGCCTTGCGGATCGAGGTGTAGTTGCCGAGGCGGATGCCGCGGGTCACGGGCGTGCCGTTGGACGCCGTCAACGAGGCGATGGCGAGCTCGCGACCGGCATTTTCGGGCTTCTGGTAGAAGCCTTCCTTGTTCAGCAGATCGAGGCCATCAGCGCGCACCGGGATGTAGCCGGTGTTCTCAACAATGTACTTCTGGCCAGTGTCGGCAGCGGTGGCGTAGTTGAGGAAGGCTGTCGCCGCCTCATACTCCTGGTCGGTCTTGCCCTTCATCACCCACAGCGAGGCGCCGCCCACAAGCGTGTTCTTGCGCTCCTTGCCGTCGAGCAGCGGCAGCATCGCCACGCCCCAGTTGAAGCCCGTCGCCGTCTTCTTGAAGTTACGGAAATCAGCGATCGATTCGAAGATCGAGGCGCAGGTGCCGTCGGCGAAGGCTTGGTCGATGTCCTTGCCAGTCTGTTCCGTGTGGAGTTCGGCATAGCCGGAGTCGAGCCAGGACTTGTAGTCCTTCATGTGGTCAACATAGGCCGTCTTGTTGAAGAGGAGTTCCGCGCCCAACCCGTCATAGCCATTGTTCATCGTGGCGATGGGCAGGTCATTCGAGGCCGAGAACTGCTCGAGAGCGGTCCAGGTGTCATAGTCGAGAGCGAGTCCGCAGGAGACGCCAGCCGCCTTCATCGCCTTCAGGTCGGCCGCATATTCGCTCCAGGTCTTGGGAGCCTCGGTCTTGCCGATTTTCGCCCAGACGTCCTTGTTCCAGTAGAACATGGCCGTGGAAGAGTTGTAGGGGAAGGACCACATCTCGCCCTTGGAGGTGGCATAGTAGTTCTTGATACCGCCGAAATAGGAATCCCAGGCGACGTTCATGCCATGGTCCTTGGCAAACTGCACGGCGGGGATGATGGCATCCGACAGCATGAAGTTCACGGTACCCGCGTCATAGATCTGGACGATGGTGGGCTGCTGCTTGGCGCGATAGGCCGCAATAGTGTTCTGCTCTGCCTTGTCATAGCCGCCCTGGCCGGTGCACACGGCCTCGTACTTGTCCTGCGACTGGTTGAAGAGGTCGCAATGCTTCTGGACGACCTCGGCGATGGCGCCGGTGTTGCCGTACCAGAAATCAAACTTGATTCGCTCCGCGTGGGCAGGCGCGGCGGCGAGTGCGAGTGCGCCAAGCGACGCAGCCGCGATAAGAATTCGGTTCATGTGTTACCTCCGAGTTGGCGGCGAGCAGAAGGCTCCCGGACCGACATGCTAGAGGCCAGCGGATGACGGCTGTCAGACAATGCGATGAACGAATCCTGACGCTCACATGACGAATGTGTTCACACACCCGCGGCGACGACAACGAAAACATTGCCCCCGCTGGTCATGAAGCGGTCCGGTGCGGTACGCCGCACCGAATAGCACTTCGTCTCGCGCCCGCGCAGGCTGGACCAGGAGGTGCACAACTGGCTTCCCGAAATCCGCCATTGGCCCTCGTCACGCTTGGTGACCGGCGCATCAAGGGTGATTTCAGCGCGCCCGTCGGGCAGCAGGGTCAGGTGCCCGTAGCGCCAGCCATCGGTTTCCCACCACTGCAAGGTCTGGCCCACAAGCGCATCCTTGAGGTCAGCCCCGGCGAGGTCACCGGCCGCGGCGCCGCCACACATGACGATACAGGCAAACAGGATCAGGCTTCGCATGCCGATTCACCTTTCGATGAAGACTGAATGACAATATGGCGTCATTTTATCGTCGATCAAAGAAAATCTGATCGGTATGAACTGGTAACAAAGCTGTCGTGGGTTCTACATGAGACGCAGCTATCGCTGGCCGGAAGCGGCGCGGTGCCGCCCCATTCAGGAACACGCCAATGCTGCAGAACGGTATAACCGGGGTTGGTATCTCCGCACACAAGCGAGCCAACGACCTCTCCGACCTCGGAATGGAGCTCGACATGATCGAAGAGCTCGGGGTTGCCACGATTGAACTGCCGACCTATGACATGGACATCGTGGTCGGCGGACGCATCCGCCAGCCGCAGATGGACGCTCTGAAGCGGGCATGCGCCGGCCGCGCCGTCACCTTCACGGTGCACGGGCCGCTGGCCATCAACTTCATGGACGAAGCCTGGCGCTTACCCCGCCATCTCGAGGTGCTCAGCGCCTCGCTCGACGTTGCCGCGGAAGTAAAAGCGCTCAACTATGTCCTTCATGCCGGCGTGGCTCCGATGCAGCAGGCTGAGGGACTGGAGGATGCCTATCTCCGCCAGCGCGAATGGCTGCAGCTGGCGGGCGATCTCGCCGCCGAGCGTGACATCACCCTGTGCGTGGAGACGCTGTTCACCGACAATGGCAGCCAGCACACGCCGACGCCGTTGCGGCTGGCGCAGGAACTCGCCGCCATCAACCATCCAGCGGTGATGGCGACGATCGACTTCAGCCATTCCTACCTGCGGCTGGATTTCGAAGGTCGCCGGTCGGATTTTCTGAACGAAGTGTCAGCGCTTGCCCCCTTCGCGAAGCACCTCCACATCCATGACAGCTTTGGCCGCCAGGACGATATCTGGATGTTCACGGAAGGCGAAAGGCTGGCCTTTGGCCATGGCGACCTGCACCTGCCGGTGGGCTGGGGCGACATCCCATGGACGGAACTGATGGCGGAATGCCGCTTTCCTCAAGGCGTCGTCTTCAACATCGAGTTGAAGGAGCGCTACTGGTATGCCGCTCGCGAATGCGTTGCGGCCACCAAGTCCATGGCAGCGCAGGCGCGCAACGTGCTGCGCGAAGCGGCTGAGTGAATAGGTCCGAAGGGCGGCGCTTGGGCGCCGCCCGTGCGCCGTAGAGGGCTCAATCCCAGAAGATGTCCTGCCGGCTGAAGTCTTTCCACTTCTTCGCCAGATGCGAATCGGCCACGAGCGTGGCGTGACGATACCAGCCCAGCAGATAGCCAGACGCGAAATGGGTCTCGGCGTCGGGCGGAAGCCCCAGTGAATCGATGAAGGCCTTGGCGGTGGCCGCGTCATTGTGGGCGCCGAGGTCTTCCTGAAGGTCGGCAACTCTCTTGAGATAGGAGCGCGCCTCCTTCGACTTGCCAAACAGGCTGCCGAAGAACTCCACGGCATAGCGCAGGTTTTTGAGTGCGATGCGCAACTCATGGCGTTCTTCGTCAGGCATGTCCGGAAGGTGTTTGCCGCGCTTCAGGGCCCGGCGCCGCAGCCGGTCGAGCACCGCAGCTGCATAGACCCTCGCCTCCGACGTGAGCAGGCCCAGGTTCTCCGACTCCACCGCCGTCCGCCAGGCACGGCGCGCGAGGAGGTTCTGCACGGCAAGCACGAACAGGCTGGTCTGCGGATCATCGATCAGGCGGCGGGCGGCGCTGTAGCTCTCCCGGCGACGCTCCTCGACGGTCGTCAGAAGCGGCCGGGCGCCGCGCTGCAGATCGGGCCCGTCGCGGAAGGGCCCGGCAAGGGCATTGGCACGAAAGGCGTCACTTTCACGCGCCGGCCCCAGCCCCGAGGCAATGCGCCGTGCCTCAGATCGGATATCCTCGATCTCGGGAAGCTGCAGCGTCTTGCGAAACACGCCAAGGGCACTGCGCAAGCGACGCAGCGCCACGCGTAGTTGGTGGATCGACTCAGGAGCATCCGATTCGCGCAACGACGCCCAGTTGGTGACAAAATGGCTCAACGCATTGGCAATGACGGCGGCCACCAGGTCATCGAAACTGGTGGTCTGCCGTATCTTGAGATTGGTCGCCTTCTGGGACCGCGGCGCTTCAGCCGCCGCGAGGCGGTAGCCACGACCAGCCTTCGGCTCGAATTGAAGGCTGAGCCCGCAATCACGCGCCAGAACAGCTGCGAAGCCGAGAAGGTCGGACAGGTTGCCGCTCTTCAACTCCAACTCCACTTCCGTCAGGGGCAAGCTCGCCTCTCCGGCGATGACGGCACCTTCGTCCAATGCGAGTTCGATGTCGGAATGGCCATGGCGAAGCAGGGCTGTCCGGCGCTTGAACCGCGTGTCGAAAATCGCCGCGAGCGGCCGTCCGGCGATGGCGGCCTTCAGCCGATCCCGAATCACCGGTTCGAACAGGTCAAGGTTCGGGACGCCATCGGGGCAGCGAACTTCGATTTCACCCCGCGCGAACACCGCGTCGTCACCTTTGACCCATTTGACGCCCATCAACGGAATGGCCCGGCTCCTGCGTCTCACACGCAGCGTCATAGCGGCACCTTTCAGATCCAGCCCGTCGGTGTCGTAATAGGTGGACACAAGCTCGCGCGCGGGCCCAAGCGTGGCACCCTTGAGCAGCGGGGACGATATCACCGCCTCGATGGCGCGCCCATCCGCCCGGAACTTCACCTCGACCTCCCCGGAGGAAGGTTTTGCCGCTACCTGTGGTCTGGTGGCGGATGCCGGCACGGCCCCCGCGCTCACATTGTCCTCAGCCATGGAACTCTCCCACACGCGACGCACTCGGCAGATCGAATTCAACCAGAAGCAAAAAACGGTTCGCGAAGCTGATATATGTATAACGCATAACAGAAATCATGTCGATAATCACCCCCAAGTCATATCGAATCACGATGAGCGCGTCAGTTCCCATGTATCGCCAGATTGCCGCCCTGCCCGTACAGTTTGCCCCCGATGGAAGCCTCCAGCTCTATCTGGTGACCAGTCGCGGCAGCGGCCAGTGGATCATACCGAAGGGCAATCCCATTCCAGGCCTCGCCGCGCATGAGGCGGCGGCACAGGAGGCCTTGGAAGAGGCAGGCCTGGTGGGGCCGGTCATGCCGGTGTGTGTCGGCACATTTGAGTTCGAACGCACCCGCCGTCTTTCGGGACACCCCTGTTTCGTCGATGTCTATCCCATGCACGTTGAGAGGCAGGTCCGCAAATTTAATGAGCAGCGGCAGCGCAGGGTACTTCGTTGCGATCTTGAGACTGCGCTCTGTGTCGTGAGCTCGAAGCCGCTGGCCGCCCTCATCGAACGCTATGGCAGACAATGCGGTTCGACACGTCGGGCTATCGGACATTAGATCCCCGAAGCTGACCACCCGATCAGCTTTCGGCCCGCGATGATGAACCTTGCTCATCACCCTTAGAAATTCCTCGCCGATCGCGCAGCATGTTGCTCTTGCGGTAGAGCGGCTCGGCGGTGACTTCATGTCCGATCCAGTCGGGAATGTCTATGTGCTGGTCGACTGAATCGAGCTCTACCTCGACAAGAGATATTCCCTTGAGCAGTCCCTCATATTCGTCCACCTCCCAGGTCAGATCGGCTTGCACGATATAGTGCCTGACCTTGTGGATGACGTCGCTGCCGCAAAGCGCAAGCAGCCGTTCAGCGTCGTCGTAGGGAATATCGTATTCGAACTCTTCGCGCTGACCACGAATTCGTCGCGTTTTTACAGTGAGGGTCGACCGCTCACCGATGATCCGGACCCTGACATTGCGCTCGTCATTCGAGGCCAGCAATCCGTCTCGGATATGTTCGCTTCGCTCCACAAGCGACCGCCAACGCTCCGACGCAAGAAGAAACTTGCGCTCGATTTCGATCTTCATAGCATTCTCGTCTTAACGCCTTCACTTGAAATATTTTGCTGGATTGTCACAATCAACCAGAAAGAGCATCCATGCACAGCCGCCAGTCGAAGCGCCGTCACAGAGTCTTCGCACAGACGCTGCATCTGCTGGGCAAGGAGTTGTACAGGAGACGAAAGATGTGCGCATCGCCGACGCTTGAAGAGGAATATGTCCGCCAGGACTGGCTCGACACCTTGGACGAGGAACTCGAGCAGGAACTGGACGACGGCCGGCTCGACGCGCTGGTGGAGGACGATCCGGATGCCATGCCGGATCTCAACCGCCGTTTCTATTACGAGGAACTGTTTCGCCTGCAGCGCGAACTGATCAAGCTGCAGGACTGGGTGGCGACCACCAAGCAGAAGGTCGTCGTGATCTTCGAGGGCCGCGATGCGGCCGGCAAGGGCGGCGTGATCAAGCGTATCACCCAGCGCCTCAACCCTCGCGTCTGCCGCGTGGTGGCGCTTCCCGCACCGTCCGAGCGCGAGCGCGGACAGTGGTATTTCCAACGCTATGTTCCACACCTGCCTGGTCAGGGCGAGATCGTGCTGTTCGACCGCTCTTGGTACAACCGTGCTGGCGTCGAGCGCGTCATGGGCTTCTGCACCGAGGAGGACGTGGCCGAGTTCTTCCGCAGCTGTCCGGAGTTCGAGCGCATGCTGGTGCGCTCTGGCATCACGCTGGTCAAATACTGGTTCTCGATCACCGACAACGAGCAGCACAAGCGGTTTCTGATGCGTATCCGCGATCCGCTGAAGCAGTGGAAGCTGAGCCCCATGGACCTGCAGTCCCGCGTCCGCTGGGAGTCCTACACCAAGGCCAAGGAAGCAATGCTGGAACACACCAACATCAAGGAAGCTCCATGGTGGGTGGTTGAGGCCGTCGACAAGAAACGGGCGCGGCTGAATTGCATCGCTCACCTCCTCAGCCAATTCCCCTACGAGGAGATCGTCAGGCCCGAGGTGGTGCTACCCGAACGCGTCCACAATCCCAACTACATCCGCGGGCCAATCCCGCGTGATATGTACGTTCCCGCCAAGTACTAGGGACCGATCAGTCGAAGGAAATGTGTTTGGGCCACTGGAATTCGAGGTCCGGCGACGGAGCGCCGGGCCCCCGCAGCGACAGGGTGCGCCGGCGCAATTCCCTGACGACGGCCTCACGAGAGCCGAAGGCAGCCAGCTCATCTGACCTCACCGGTTCGCCCATGGCGACTGAAATACGAGTCCCCTGTCGCCGGTGTGACTCCCAGAACAGCAGCGCCACACGCAGCGCGTAGTGAATGTGGCTGGCCACTTGAAACAGCCGGGAGTTCTCACCCTGGAAGCAGACGGGGACAACCGTCACGCCGGGGAGCAGCGCGAGTTTTGCGGCGAATGGGTGCCACGCCACATCAACGGCTGGACCACGCAGGGGCGATGGCGAAGTTGACACGCTGCCCGCCGGGAACAGCGCGACAGCATGGCCGGTCCGCAGCCATTCGACACAGCGCCGTCTGGTCATAGCAGAGGTCTGTACCGCTTCCGGCGTGCCGCCGAAGTCAACCGGAAGCAGCAATTCACGCGCTTCAGGAACCTGGCACAGCAGGCTGTGCGTCATGATCTTCGTGTCGGGCCGCACCCTAGTGGCCAGATGGCCCAGCATGAGGCCGTCAATCACGCCGAATGGGTGGTTGGCAACGAACAGAACGGGACCTTCGCGCGGCACACGCGCCCATGCGGCCGCGTCGATATCCACGTCAATGTCCAGAAGGCGTACAGCGGCCGCGAAGATATTCTCGTCCTCTGGAGGGTTGTCTGCCCATTCGCGATAGAGTCGCTCGAGACGCGGTTGGCCACTGAGGTTCTCGACAGTGCGAATGACGGTGCGGTTCAGCCAGCGTTGTTCTGGACTTGAATAGGAAAAGCGGACAGCGCTTGGCTCAGTTCGGTTACGACGCTCGAGATATTCGAAAGTCTCGGTCATGTCGTCCCTTCATTGGCTCCCACCGTCTTCTGTTGCAGAACAATGACAGGAGTGTGAACCCCAGGAGACCCAAGACGTCGCACGTCGTGACGGCTTTCCGGCAAACTCCGGACAACGCCATTTCCCGGTTCGATCGTCTGCATTGCGGCGACTTTGATCAAGAGTGAAGTTAAATTTGACACGCTAAACCAAGGCTACGTACCGGCGATGTCCCCAGGAACACGCAAAACGGCCGGATCAGAAACTCAAGATTTCCGAGTAGTGGGTACCTGACGAATCGGCGCTCCCGCCGATGACGGAGAGGCACCTGTTCTCTTGTATTGCAGTCGCTCTACTGACGTCAGATAATAGCTTCGGGCTGGGATGCCGTCGTGTCCTTCTTTGGCCGGGGGCCGGAAGGTGCCTTCCCATCCACCAGATAGCAGATGTTCTCGGCAATATTCGTCGCGTGATCGCCAATGCGCTCCATGTTCTTGGACGCAAACAGCAAATGCGTGCAGGTTCCGATCATACGCGGGTTCTCGAGCATGTAGGTGAGAAGTTCCCGAAACACCGCGTTGTAAAGCTCGTCAAGTTCCTCGTCACACGTCCACACGGCAAGCGCAGCGGCCGAGTCGCTGTGCCTGAAGGCATCCAGAACGCTGCGCACCGCATCCCTGGCCAGCGCCCCGATGGGAATGACAACGCCTGCCAGACGCGTATTGCGATCCGCCATTGCCACACTCCGCTTCGCTGTGTTCTTCGCGAGATCTCCAATGCGCTCGAGATCGGCGGCGATCTTGACGGAAGCCATGATCGCGCGAAGGTCACCCGCAACAGGCTGACGCTTCGCAATCATGCGAATCGCCTTTTCCTCGATCTCCCTGAACAGACTGTCAACCGTGAGATCCTTCTGGATCGCCTGCTCCGCCAGATCGCTGTCGGGTTGCTGCAAGGCGTCTCCGGCGGCATCGACCTGCTCAAGCACAACGGCGCCCATGCTGTTGATCAGCGATCGGAGTTCTCCAAGCTCTTCGTCATAAGCTCTTACAGTGTGTTCCGACATGACAACCCAATGAAGTCGAAGACGGCAAAACTGCCACCTAGAAGATATGCACCACGCGGGATTCCTAGCATCCCCGTCGCACCGCAGCAATGCCGCGGAATCTTCCCTTTGCAGCACGTCCTGCTGGCAGACATGGCGACGCGGGCCGTCATCCAGCTGCAATCTCACTGTCACGTAGCTGTTGTTGCCTTGGTTTTAACGGAACCCTCCTGAGGGAAGGCGCATATGCTCAGCATCGAGAATCTCGGCAAGCGTTTCGGCGGCAAGCCTGCACTTTCGGGCGTTTGCGCAGAGATCGTCGACGGCTCGTTTGTCGGTGTCATCGGCCGTTCAGGTGCCGGCAAGTCAACGCTGCTCCGCTGCATCAACCGCCTCGTCGATCCTTCAGAGGGCCGCATCTCCTTCCGGGAAACCGACGTGACCAGCCTGCGCGGACGTGAACTGCGGGACTGGCGCTCGTCCTGCGGCATGATCTTCCAGCAGTTCAACCTGGCCGGTCGCCTTGACGTCCTCACCAATGTTCTG
This sequence comes from Bradyrhizobiaceae bacterium, assembly GCA_947475225.1. Classification (GTDB taxonomy): domain Bacteria; phylum Pseudomonadota; class Alphaproteobacteria; order Rhizobiales; family Aestuariivirgaceae; genus Aestuariivirga. Next base: position 30,820 of record CANJMQ010000018.1, on the reverse strand, counting down.
ATGGGACGGATCAATCACATTTCACTGGTTCCAGCGCTGCTCAAGGCCTGGCCTGATGACGAGAAGCTCCGTGCGCTGCGCGCGCTCGACCGGCTGGACCTCGCCGAGCTCGCTGGCCAGCGAGCCGAGAGCCTGTCGGGCGGCCAGCAGCAGCGTGTCGCAATCGCCCGCACGCTGGTGCAGGACCCACGCATCATCCTCGCCGACGAGCCGGTCGCCTCGCTTGACCCCCGTAACACCAAGATCGTCATGGACTCGCTAAGGGACCTGCACCGCGAGTCTGGTATCACCGTCATGTGCAATCTCCACTCCCTCGACCTGGCACGCGAATACTGCACCCGGCTCATTGGCATGAAGGCAGGGCGCTTGGTCTTTGATGGCGCGCCCGACGCCCTCACCGAAGACATCGTCATCGATCTCTACGGCCTTGAAGCGAACGACGTGCTGGACCTCCCGGAGGCGGCAGCACGGCAGTCCAACGGGTCCGCGGCGTTACCCAGCGCGGCCTGATCTCGCCTCCCAACCCAAGACCCAACAAACAGGAGAACGACCCATGATGAACCGCCGTCATATTCTGCAGGCCGCCGCCGGCCTCGCTACTCTGCCGGTCCTTTCCACGGCCGCTCGCGCCGACTGGAAGGCTGACTATCCCGAACTCATCTTCGCCACCATTCCGGACGAGAACGCCACTGGCGTCGAAAAGCGCTATGAACCGTTCATCCAGTATCTTACCAAGCAGCTCGGCAGCCCGGTGAAGCTGCGCATCGCCAATGATTATGCTGCCGTCATCGAAGGCCAGATCGCCGGCAACATCCACATTGCGCTCTATGGTCCCTCATCCTTCGCCCGCGCACTGATGAACGGTGCGAAGATCGACGCCTTCGCCATGCAGGTCAACAAGGATGGCACCAAGGCCTATTACTCGGTCATGTATGTGAAGGCCGACGCCCCCTACACTAAGCTCGAAGACCTCAAGGGCAAGAACCTCGGCCTCGTCGACCCGAACTCCACCTCGGGCAACAACGTGCCGCGCTTTGAGATGAACAAGATGGGCATCAAGCCGGAAGAGTTCTTCTCCAACGTTGTCTACACCGGCAGCCACGAGAATGCGATCATCGCCCTGCAGCAGGGTCAGGTCGACGCAGTGTTCAATTCCTGGAACGACGAAGAAGAATCGAACCTGCGCCGCATGGAGCGCAAGGGCATGGCCAAATACGACGACTTCAAGATCATCTTCAAGTCGGCGCCGATCGTGAACTCGCCCTTCGCCATGCTGACCACGCTGCCGCCCGACCTGCAGTCCTCGATCAAGGACGCGTTCTTCGGCATCGACAAGAACGACCCCGAGGCCTTCCAGGTAATGACTGACGGGAAGCAACAGCTGTGGGTTCCCACCAACAACGACGCCTATGCCGGCATCGTCGAGCTCAACAAGTTCGTCGACACGCTGCGCAAGTCGTAACAAGCAAACTGGGTCCGCGCCGGTGCGGCGCGGACCCGCCCCCTCCCGCAGGAGCGCCGCATGACCGCCTCAGCCGCGACGCCTTCGCGCCTTTCCGTGGAACAGATGGCCCGCGACTACGCTGCCGAAGTGGCGGAAAAGCGCCGTCGCTTCCTGTTCGCCGCACTCATCTTCGCTGCCCTCGTTCTGCTGGCCAGCTGGATGGCGGAGGTCAACCTCCCGCTATTCTTCAAGAACATCCACAAGTTTCCCAACTATATTGGCCGCATCTTCCTACTTGATTCAGGCCCGATGACTGGCCACTTCGTGCTCTACGACATCACGGGCTGGTTCTGGGGCATTGGCAAATGGCTGCGGCTCCTCGCTGACACGCTGCTGATCGCCTATGTCGCGACGCTTCTAGGCGCCCTTTTCGGCTTTATCGCCTGCTTCTTTGCAGCGGCAAACCTTGGCGTCTCGCGGCCCCTTTGCTCTGCCGTCCGACGCTTCCTCGAATTCTGTCGCACCGTGCCGGACCTCGTCTTCGCGCTAATCTTCGTGATGGCCTTCGGACTGGGTCCGATCGCTGGTGTTCTGGCGATTGTCATCCATACCACCGGGGCACTCGGCAAGCTGTTCTATGAAGTACTCGAAAACGTCGACCAGAAGCCCGTTGAGGGCCTGATCGCCAGCGGCGCCTCGTGGACCAAGACCATGCGCTTTGCTGTGCTGCCGCAGGTCCTGTCGAACTTTCTCAGCTATGCGCTGCTGCGCTTCGAGATCAACGTGCGCGGCGCCTCAGTCATGGGTTTCGTCGGTGCCGGCGGTATCGGTCAGGACCTGATGGAGGCGATCCGCAAGTTCTACTACCCCGACGTCTCGGCGATCCTTGTCCTCATCATCCTCACCGTGTCCATCATAGACCTGGTGACTGAGCGTGTGCGGCATCATTTCATCACGCAGGCGGGCTGACATGAGAAGCATGGAAGGCGGCGGCTACAGCGACATCGAAAATACCGCTCTGCGGGCCCGCTATGCAAGGGTGTTCGAACCGCCGAGCTGGAGCGGCAGGCTGATCGCCGCTGCCGCCCTGGCGCTCCTCATCTTCGGCCTGTGGCATCTCGGCTTCTCGGCCACGCGCTTCCTCAATGGCCTCGGGGGCCTGGGCAAGCTCGTCGTGCTGATGTTTCCACCCGAATGGGGTACGACCACCACGCTCCTGCGCTTCCTGAAGTCGCTGGGCGAGACCGTGGCGATCGCCCTGCTCGGCACGCTGCTTGCCGCCAGCATTGCATTGCCACTTAGCCTCATCGCGGCGCGCAACACCACCGTATCGCAAATCCTGCGGTTCTTCACGCGGCGGAGCTTCGACACGCTGCGCGGTGTCGACACGCTGGTCTGGGCGCTGGTCTGGGTCAACGTCGTAGGCCTCGGCCCTTTTGCTGGTGTGCTGGCCATCGCCATCTCCGACATCGGCTCTCTGGGCAAACTTTTCTCCGAGGCGATCGAGGCCTCCGATCAGCGCTCAGTGGAGGGAGTGAAGGCCTCAGGTGGGGCCAAGCTGCACACCATACGTTTCGGTCTCCTTCCGCAGGTGGCTCCCGTGCTGATCGGTCAATGCCTCTACTACTTCGAATCAAACACTCGCTCTGCAACCATCATCGGCATCGTCGGGGCGGGTGGCATTGGCCTCGAACTCTCGGAAATGATCCGGACGCTGGAGTGGCAGAAGGTCGCCTTCCTGATCATCCTGATCCTGATTACCGTCACGATCATCGACCGGTTATCCACGATGCTGCGCAGTGCCATCGCCGGCAGCCGGGCAATGCCCGGCTAGCGGGACCGATAGACCGGCCTGCCGGCGCAAATTGTGGCGACTGGCCGCCGCTCACGAGCACACAGGACAACGAGATCGGCTCTCAACCCCTCTGCGATTCGCCCCCTGTCCGCGAGTCCTGCGGCCGTCGCGGGCGCGGCACTGATCAGCATCCAGGCCTCCTCCAGCGGAAGCGTACCGCGCTCCACAAGGGCAAGTGCCGCACGGAGCGGTGCCGGATAATAGTAGTCTGAGGCAAGGATTGTGCACTGTTCGTTGCTGATAGCCTCCTCGGCGTTGATGGCGCCCGTGTGGCTTCCACCGCGCACCACATTGGGCGCACCCAGCACGATGACGTCACCTGCCTTGGCACTGGCGTCAAGCGTGTCACCGGTGATCGGGAACTCGGCAATGGACGCGCCGAGGCCGCGATAGAAGGCCCGCTCCTCCGGTGAGCGGTCGTCATGGGAGAGCATGGGCACCGCATGGAGGCGGGCTGTCTCCGCCAGCGCCATAATCGCCGCCGGCACGGCGGCGCGGCGCGCGTAGACAGCCTCATACAGCGCGAGATAGCCCTCCCGTTCCACCATCGAACGCTCGGCATGGCGACTGACCGCGCTACGGACATCGGCCACTTTCATAAGGTGGGTGGTGTGGTCGTTGAAGGCGAGGAGCGGCGTCTTTGGGCGCGCCAGGAGCCTGCGAACCTCGTCCAGTTCGTCAAGGGCGAAGGTTTCCCAGCGTAGGTGGAGACGGTTGTCGGCTTGCAACACGGGCTCCAGACGGTCCAGCGACTCAATGACCCGCATTGACTGCTCGAGACTTCGCAAACCCGGCTCCCACGAGATGGTAATGCCGTGAAAGGCCGTGGTGATCCCATTCGCCACCAGTTGCCGGTCACTGTCGAGCATCGCCATGTCGAGAGGGAAGATGACCTTTGGACGCGGCATGATCTGGCGCTCGAAAGCATCACCATGGATATCGACGATGCCCGGGAGAACAAGGCAGTCCGTGGCATCAATTACGGCACCTCTTGATGCGCCGGCAGGCCGGATCTCCGCGATGTGCTCACCGGAACAAACAATGTCAGCCGCAACCACCCCCCTGCCCGGCAGGAGGCATCGCCCGCCACCGATCACCAAATCCGAGGCCGGCATGCTCATGGCGCACGCAGTGGCTCGACAGTTTCAGCGTTAACCGGAACGGGCTTCCGAACTTCGCCGTTCTTCAAGCCCGTCAGCAGCGAGCAGAACCTTGTGACAGCATCGGACAGAGGGCCGTCATTGACAATCTTCTCCACGTGCACGCCGCCGGGATAATCCGGCACCTTGCGCAGCACGCGTTCACGCGCCTGGTCAGCTGTCTCGCGGCCGCGCGCCACAATGCGCGCCACCAGAACCTCCTCCGACGCAGTGATTTCTGCGACGGCAACATTGGGGAAGCGCTCGCAGGCATCAGCAATCGAGGCGCGCGAACAATTCACCACCACGGTGGCGCCAGAGTCGAGATGGCTTTCAATGAAGCTACCAATGCCGTAGGAATTGCCGTGGGCACGCCACCAGAGCGCAAAGGCTCCTTCGGCAACAGCCAATGCGAACTCCATTTCTGTCATAGAAACGTGGTCCTCAACATCTGGAGTGCTGAGACGCGTGACGAAGCGCCGAGGAAAGACGACACTGCCATCTCCCTTGAGAATTTCCCTAGCACCCATCATCACGCTGTCCTTGCCGGCACCGCTTGGTCCGACCACTAGGACGAGATGACCACTCGCTGCTCCCATCACATCACCCGCACGCCTTCGCGCCACACACGGCGAACGACCGGAATGCCATCCCTGACGCGAACCTGCACCAGATCAGCCCGCCGGTGCGGTTCGATGGCGCCACGATCGTCGAGCCCTGCAGCGCGGGCCGGATTGAGTGTGATGGTACATATCGCCGCCGGCAGAGACATGCCCGGCACCGTGTCGGCGAGGTGAAAGGCGGCTGGTAGGAGGCTTGATGGAACATAGTCGGAGGACAGCACGTCAAGATAGCCGCTGGCCGCCACGTCCGAAGCAGAGATGTTGCCGGAGTGGGACTTGCCGCGCACCACATTGGGCGCCCCCATCAACACGGCAAGGCCATTGCGGTGTGCCGCCTGTGCGGCTTCCCGGGTGGTGGGAAACTCGGCGATCGCCACGCCGTCGGCAATGGCTTCCTCAACATGAGCTTCGGTCGCATCATCATGGCTCGCAAGGCGCACGCCTAGACGCGCCGCCAGGGCGAGGATTGCCTGCTTGTTGGGACCGGCATGCCTCGCCTGCATCTGCTGGCGCACGGCGATATAGTCGTCCATCTGTTCGGGAAGGATGAGCTTCTTGCCGATGTAGTACTCACGAAACTTGTCTATCGATACGAACTGCCGCGCACCGGGCGTATGATCCATGATTGAGATGAGATGGAGTCGCCCGGCTTTTGCCGTCATTTCCGCCGACTCCGCCGTATCGGCACAGGGCAGCTCGCAGCGCAAGTGGATGAAGTGCTGGGCCCGGAGGCGCCCGCTGTCCTGGGCCTCGAAGATCGCTGCGCAGAGCGACATGGCCTCGCGCGCCGAACGGTCGCCCGGCTCGAAGGCTCCCGCCCGCAGAGCATCGAAAACGGTGGTGATTCCAGCCGCGGCGATCTGCGCATCATGCGCCATGACCGCCGGGATGGCGGGCCAAGCGACGCCAGGGCGCGGAAGGTAATGGCTCTCCAGGTGGTCGGTGTGCAGTTCGACGAGTCCGGGGATCAGGTAGTCGCTATCCATGTCCTCGGCGGACGCAGCGACCTTCCCCTGAACGACTTCGAATACCTTGCCGTCCCGCACGATCACCGTTCCTTCGACTATTTCGTCAGGGAGCAAGATGCGGGCGTTGGTGAAGAGGGTCTCGATCATGTGGCAATCTCGGCGGCTGAATGAGGGAAAGGAAAGTGGCGGACGGCCAGAAACGCGGCGCCTACAGCCGGCTCCTCAAACAGCGTGAGCCCGTCGATGAGCACGGGGGCGGCCAGCACCGACGCAAAATGCTCCTCAGCCACAGCTTCAAAGCGCTCCACCTCGGCAGGGGGAAGCCGCTCGGTCAGCGTCATGTGAAATCGGAAGTCTTCGAAGACATAAGGGTAGCCCCAGTCCTCGAGATGCCGCTCCTGGCGCGTGCTCAGTCCTGCCGACCTGCGTCGCGCCAGTTCGACGGCTGAGGGCGGCGCACGGAAGCCATCGAGTTCGCGCACCGCGCGGACAGCCAGACGGTGCAGCGCCGCGCAAGGCCCACGCGGCACCAGCGCCAGAAACCGGTCGAGCAATGCCAGCTTCAGAGGTACCTTGAAGCAATGCTCTTCTGCGGCAAGCGCCGCCAGTGCCCGCAGCAGTGCCTCCGGGTCTACGGTTTCGCGCAGCGCGAATGGTGGCTTCATCGTGGCATGGAAGCCGTAGCGGCAAGGCTGACCGGTCACCAAAGCAAGACCAGTGACTGAGGGCTGTTCGAGCGCCTCTCCCGTGAAGGCATCGCGTCCGAGCCAGCGCGAGCCCAGTGCGTGAAGCACTGTGTCGGGCGACGGTGCGAAGTAAATGGCGTGGCGCATTGACACTCAGTCCAGACCTATGCTGCGTGAGCAGGCAATGCGGCGCTCGGCCTCATCATGGAAGACGGCGAGAATGGCGCTACCCTGCCCGCGCGCCTCGGCCACCAGCTCCAGCACGCGGTTACGGTTATCGGTATCAAGCGAGGCGGTGGGCTCATCGAGTAGCAGGATCGGGAAATGCGCCGCAAAACCACGTGCGATGTTGACACGTTGCTGCTCACCGCCTGAAAATGTCATGGGCGACAGGTGCCAGAGGCGCTCGGGGATGTTGAGTCTTTCGAGCAGCGTGCGGGCGCGCTCCAGCGCCTGCTCCTGCACGATGCCTCGGTCCATCATGGGTTCTGCGACCACCATCTCCGCCGGCACACGGGGAATGACGCGGAGGAACTGCGTGACATATCCAATCACGTCGCGCCGTAGCTCGATCACGTCGCGGGGCGCCGCCGTCACCACATCCGTCCAGCCCACATTGGAAAGTACATTGATCGCACCAGCATTGGCGCGGTAGGTACCGTAGACGAGTTTAAGCAGCGAACTCTTGCCGCGGCCCGAAGGTCCCGTCACAGCGACGGCCTCACCCGCTTCCACCTCGGCGTTGAGACAGTCAAACACCGGGATACGCACACCAGCCTGCTGGTGAAGCACGAAGGACTTGGAGAGGTTTTCGATCTTCAGTACCGCGCTCATCTTCACACCTGCAGCACAGAAGAGACCAAAAGCTGGGTATAGGGTGCCTGCGGGTCTTCGAGGATCTGATCCGTCAGCCCCTGCTCGATGACCCGGCCCTGTTGCATGACCATCATCCGCGACGAGAGAAGTCGCGCCACAGCAAGGTCATGGGTGACGACGATGGCTGCAAGGTCGAGCCGCTTGACCAGACCGCGAATGAGATCGAGCAACCGCGCCTGCACCGAGACATCGAGACCGCCCGTCGGCTCATCCATGAACACGAGCCGCGGCGAGGTGACGAGGTTGCGCGCGATCTGCAGGCGCTGGCGCATGCCGCCGGAATAGGACCAAGGGCTGTCGTCGATACGGTCCTCAGGAATCTCGACGCGCTCGAGCCAGTCGGTTGCAGTGGCGCGGATATGGCCATAGTGCCGCTCGCCCACCGCCATCATGCGCTCACCAACATTGGCACCGGCGGAGACCCCCATGCGAAGGCCATCACGCGCATCCTGGTGAACAAAGCCCCAGTCGGTGCGCATCAGCAGGCGCCGCTCCGCCTCGCTCATCTCGTCGAGGGCAACATGACGGCCGTCCCGCATGGAGTAATGCACCTTGCCGGAACTGGCGGGCAAGTGGCCGGATAGGCAACGCAGCAAGGTGGTCTTGCCGGAGCCCGATTCACCGACGATGGCCAGCACCTCTCCCGGCCACAGGTCGAAGCATACGTCCATGCAGCCGGCGCGTGCACCATAGGACTTGCTAACGCTCTGGGCGGAAAGCAGCGCAGTCATCGCTCTCCCCGCTGCCTGGCACAGAAATCAGAGTCGGAGCACACGAACATGCGTGTTCCCTTGTCATCCATCACGATCTCGTCAAGGAAGCTGTGACACGATCCGCACAACGCGCAGGGTTCACTCCACGACTGCACTTCAAAGGGATGATCCTCGAAATCGAGGCTCTTCACCTTCGTGTAGGGCGGCACCGCATAGATGCGCTTCTCGCGACCAGCACCGAACAACTGCAACGCCGGGCAATTATCCAGCTTGGGGTTATCGAATTTCGGGATTGGCGAGGGATCGAAGACATAACGGTCCGCCACCTTGGCCGGATAGGCATAGGTCGTGGCGATCTCGCCATACTGTGCGATATCCTCGTAGAGCTTCACGTGCATTACGCCATATTCTTCCAGCGCATGCATGGTGCGGGTCTCGGTCTCGCGCGGCTCAAGGAAGCGCAGCGGCTCCGGGATCGGCACCTGGAAGACAAGGATCTGCTCCTCGGTGAGAGGCGCTTCGGGAATACGGTGACGGGTCTGGATCACGCTCGCCTCCTCCGTCCGCTCGGTCGTCGCCACGCCCGCCGTCTTGACGAAGAACTTGCGGATGGAGACGGCATTGGTGGTGTCGTCCGCGCCCTGATCGATGACCTTCAGCGTATCCTCAGGCGTCAGCACCGCGGCCGTAACCTGCACGCCACCGGTGCCCCAGCCATAAGGCATGGGCATCTCGCGGCTGGCGAAGGGCACCTGATAGCCGGGAACGGCAATGGCCTTGAGAATGGCCCGGCGGATCATCCGCTTGGTCTGCTCATTGAGGTAGGCAAAGTTGTAGGCGGGCGCGTTCATTCCGCAGCCTCCAGCCTGTCCTTGGCAATGTCGATCTCAGCGCGCATGCGGCGTAGCAGCACGAGCTCCGACTGGAAGTCGACGTAATGCGGCAATTTGAGGTGCTCGACGAAGCCGGTCGCCTGCACGTTGTCGGAATGAGACAAGACGAACTCTTCATCCTGGGCCGGCGCCACGCGCTCTTCCCCCAGTTCACCGGCGCGCAGCGAACGGTCGACCAGCGCCATGGACATCACCTTACGTTCGCACTGGCCAAAGCCCAGCCCATAGCCACGCGTAAACTGCGGCTTCACCGTGGTCGAGCCCTTGAACTGGTTGATCATCTCGCATTCTGTGATCGTAATCTCGCCAATGACGATCGGGAAACCCAGTTCCTCCGGCGTGAAGCTCACTTCGACGGTGCCAAGCCTGATCTCACCTGCAAAAGGATGCGTGCGCCCGTAGCCACGCTGGGTGGAATAGGCAAGTGCCAGCAGGAAACCCTCGTCGCCACGCGCCAAGTTTTGCAGGCGCAGGTCGCGCCCGGCAGGGAAGTTGAGCGGATCCTGAGTCAGATCTTCTGGTTCACCGGCTTCCGCCGAAGGCTGCTCCATCAGCCCTTCGCTGCCAAGCAGTTCCAGCACACGCGGCATGTCGCTGCGCAGTTCGCTGGGCGCACGCGCCGCTTCCGCGGGCTCCGCGTCGGCGGCAAGCGAGAAGTCCAGAAGTCGATGGGTATAGTCGAAGGTGGGCCCGAGTATCTGCCCTCCCGGAATATCCTTGAAGGCGGCGGAGATGCGGCGCTTCACCCGCATCGACTGGGTATCGAGCGGCTCGGCATAGCCGAAGCGGGCAAGCGTCGTGCGCGTGGCACGAATGAGGAAGATCGCCTCGATCATGTCGCCCCGCGCCTGCTTGATGGCAAGAGAGGCGAGTTCGCGATCATAAAGCGAACCCTCGTTCATCACCCGGTCCACGGCCAGGGTCAGCTGTTCGGCGATCTGGTCCAGCGTGACCTGCGGCAAGCTGCGGTCGCCGCGGCGCTCCTCGTCGAGCAAACGGTGCGCGGCATCGATCGCCTGTTCACCACCTTTGACGGCCACATACATCAGACGGACTCCAGTAGCCGGATCTCGGTCGCGCGCGGCAAGGCCGCGACCAGTCCGGGAGCGGCAAAGATCACATCGATGCCGATCGGAAAGCGCGCGTGATTTTCCACCATCGCTGCCCAGAAAGAGGTGTTGAGCCCGGCTACGCCAAATGGTTCGCTGCTGAGTATACCCGGGCCGGAGAGGACGACATCACCTGGCGCAAAGCCTGCGACCTGGATGACCAGCGTGGCCGAGCGGTCAGGATATTCATGCGTACCCTGCATCAGCAGCGCCGGCGCCGGCCACGTCTCCCCTGCCATGGCGAAGAGGAACTGTGCTTTGCCGGGCTCGTCGGTAACCGGCGCACCGGCATGGAAGCGCAGATAATGGATCACATTCTCGTTGCGTAGTTCAGGCGCCAGCCAGATGGGCGTCTGGAAGTCGCACAACGTCAGGGCAACGGCAGCGGCGCTGGACAGCAGCGGATCCGGCGCCTCGAGGTCGGAACCGAGTTCGAGGACACGGCCCGGCCGCGCCACGGCCTGCATGATGGCCCGGAAGGCATGGGCGGACTGCATCGCCACATCGAGAAACCCGCGCTCAGTCATCGCCACGCACCATCGTGAAGAAATCGACCTTGGTGGCGGCTGCCTTTGTGGACGTTTCAACATGGGCCGCCTGCAACTTCGCCTCGAGCGGCGCGATCACCATTTCGGAGACAGCCGTTCCGGAGTCCTTGCCCTGCAGCAGCGCATCGCAGAGGGCAGCGAGGCGGGCATGGGCAGCATTGCGACCCATCACATAGGCGTGGCCCTCGGTGCCGTCGACCAAGCGCACGGCGCAGCGGGTCACCGTGGCTTCGCCGAGGTTGAAGGCTGCACCCGTTGCACCCATACGGCCCCGCAGCATCACAAGGCCAGTTTCGGGCGCCCGCAACAGGTCATGCGGCGTGCCGGCAACCTCTTTCGCGTAGGATTCGAGATCACGCCAATCTGACAGCGAGAGAACACGCATCCACGCCGCGCGAGAGTTCCCGGCGCTTGTCTGAATCTGTGATTGCATGGCACCACTAACCAACCGAATGTAACGACTGGATGACAGATTCCTGCACATACTTCTCAAGGAAGGCTTCGGCCGAAAGAGACCGAAAATCCGGCAGCGCAACGCGGATTTTCTCATGCGACCAGTCCCACCAGGCGAGCGCCTGCAACCGGTCCGCGACGTCGCGCGGATGCCGCCACTTTACGAAGCGCGCAGGCGCGCCAGCCACCACCGCATAGGGCGGAACGTCCTTTGTGACGACCGACTGCGCTCCGATGATGGCGCCATTTCCGACCGTCACCCCCTTCATCACGATTGCGCCATGGCCAATCCATGTATCGTGGCCCACCCGCACAGGGCGGGACCGGCGCCAGTCGAACACTGCCTGTTCATCCCGCTCGTCCGGCCAGAAATAGCTTGAGCGATACATGAAGTGGTGAAGCGAGGCCCGATGATAGGGATGCTCGCCAGGATTGAGCCGGGTGAAAGCCGCCACGTTCACGAACTTGCCAAGCACCGAATAGGCGATGTCTGCATAGCGCGCAGTGTAGCTATAGTCGCCCATCTCCGATTCCAGGATATTGGCCCCCTCGCCGACCTCGACGAAGGCGCCAAGCCTGCTGTTCCGCACCACGGCGTTAGGATGGAGGAACGGCTGAGGTCCGAGTTGCGGCATGCTGGGTCTCCCGACTCCTCATCATCGCGGAGTTCGGTGACACGCCTATGAAGGTCCGGCGGGCTCGGAATTACCCCCAAACGCGGTCTCGGCAGCTGCGGCGCTGTCGACCATGTTCAGGTGTTCTGTCAGGCTGGCCATCTGCAGCAGTTCCCGGACCATGCCTTCACGCGGAGCGAGCGTCACGAAGGTAACCTCACGCTGCCTGAACTGCCTGAGGGTAGACACCAGCAGGCGAATTCCCATCGATGACAGGTAGGTGACATCCTGAAGGTCGATGATGACCCTGCCGCGCTGAGAACTCACCGCGCCGGCCTTTGCTGCGAAGCCAGTTTCAATCCTCGCCACGGCAGAGGTGTCGAGACGACCTTCGAGTTTAAGGGTTTGGACGGTCATATCCATTGCCTCCGTAGGCGATTGCAGACGGAACGGGAATAGTTGATCAGACAACATGACAATTTTGCGACAGCCCTGGAATGGCCTGCCTAACCCCGGTCCATCAACTTCAGGTAAAGGATCACGGCGCCGGACGAGAGCCCACACAGCCCGGCGGCTGCCCAGAAACCCCAGGGCGCGCCAGTAAAGGGAATCCCCTCGACATTCATCCCGAACATGCCCGCCACAAGTGCTGGTGGCAGGAAGGCCGCTGTCAGTGCGGACAAGGTAAAGAGCTGCCGATTGGTCTCAGCCGTCAGCTTGGCGTCAATCTCGTCATGGAAGAACCGCGCTCTCGCTTCCATATCGGCGAAGTCCTGATCGAGGTTGTTGAGTCTGGCGGCGGTGAGGGCGAAGCCTTCGGGTGTCGGAATGCTCGCCCGTTCCGCCGTCTGCAGTGCCCGGCGCATGGCTCGCATGTGACGGTGCAACTGGGCGATCTCGCGGCGCGTGAGCATCAACCGCTTGCGCTCGCCGCGATGGTGCTCGTCAAGAACATGATCCTCGATCATCTCCAGTTCGTCCGAGAGACGGTGCAAAGCCATGTCCAGCGAATCTGTATAAAGCGACAGCAGATGCGACAGCAGGCTGGCCGGACGCGCGAAGCTGTGTCCCACCCCGATCACCTGCCGCAGCCGTTCCGCCGATTGCACGGCCCTGACGCGCCCAGTGATCAGGAACCGCTCTCCCAGCGCGAAATGAAGCCACGAAAACTCTGTCGAATCTGAATCGAATTCCCTGCGGAAGTCAGCAAGATGTCCGAACAGCACGCCCTCCCAGGCGCTCACATGCTGGCGCAGTGGCGGGCCACAGATTTCGCTTGTCAGCTCCGCGGGGAAACCAAAGGTCTGCTCCAGCCAGCGGCGGCAGCGCCAGTCGGAGAAATTGAGGTGCAACCACAGCCAATTGCCTTGGCCCGGAAGCTCGCCTTTTACCTGCGCCTCAGGCAAACTCCGCCCGCGGCCCGATGCATCGAATTCGAAGGCACAGATCAGGCCCGGAACCGCGTTGGCGTTCAAGAATGATATCCGTGATTGAGCAGCTCGCGCTACCCCGGCTATGCTGCGCGTGTGACGGTTCCACGACACGTTGGCCATGGGCCGAGAACCGGTCTTCACAACCTGCTCGTCGCGTACCTGCCATGCGCAAGCAGCTCAATCGGCGCGGCCGGCTTCAGCTCCGTGGACCAGCCCCCGTGCCCTGTACTCGCCGCGGGAGTAAAGAGCTCGACCACGCTGGCGCATAATCGCACACGTTGGAACCTGTCTACGAGCCGCAAGGCTGACCTGATATCACACCCTGCCGCGCGTGCGAGCATCGAAACGTCGACTTTCAGCAGGGCGGCTGTTACACGCTCCACAGAACGCCGGTACGAGGCTCCTGCATTTGAGCTATTCATGCTGTGCAACCGATGGCTGCACAGCCAGCCAAAAGCACAATTCTTGATGGGACGTAATTGGATGGATGACGAACATCAGCAGCAGTTTCAGCAGATTGCACAATTTGCGGGCATGTCGAGGTCAAAGGCCACGGCCCTCGAAGTGGGAACCTTCATGGATTTTGCGGTCGCATACCGGCCCAATTCTTCCGATGAGGGCGTTCTCTCACACAGTTTCGAGAATGACATCTTCCTATCGGGGGTGCCGGAGTACAGACCCGTGGCGACAGACATTGTGCTAGATATAGGTGCTCATCTTGGTGATTTTTCGCTCTTCGTCTCCCGAAAGGTGAACCGGGTCTACGCAGTTGAGGCCAATGGAGAGACTTACGCCTTGCTCAGGGCGAATGTTTCAATGAATGAGGCGAACAACATAATCACTGACCACGCCGCGATAGCGGGGAACAATGGATATACAGAACTTTTTCATGCAGTCGACGGCGAGAGTTGGGGAGATTCAACAGAATTCAATTACAGGAACTCGTCTGAAACGGTGCGTAGTGTGACCTTGGATCGCTATTTGTTCGAACGAAACATTCCACGTGTGAACTTTGCGAAATTCAACTGCGAGGGCGCAGAATTCAGAATCATCATGTCTACTGACGCCGCGACGTTAAGTAAATTTGATACAATGCTCATTCTCTATCACTGTGACCTGGTGCCAGAGTTCAATGAACAGGACCTATGCCGCAAATTCAATCAGTCAGGTTTCAAGACAACGACGAGAAATCAAGAGCGAGAACGCGGTTGGATTATTGCGACTCGCACTTAGGCGTTGTGCCGAACTCTGCGAACCGACTACATAGCAGAGAGTTGTGCGCATCCGCCCAACTGGCACATGATGAATGCAATCCAATCGCCCCGAATTTCTCGGCTGCTACTTGATCAGTTTCAGGTATAGGGCGGAAGGTATCTTTCTCAAAGGATTTTCGTCCTATGAACAAAGACAGAGAGAACCCGCCGCCTGTTGCGCTTGAACAGCGAGGTCACGGCGCTGACCACCGCATGTTCTCGCCTTCGGCCGCACGAAATTCGGCTCCGATCTTGGCGGTCCTGAAAGAGGTTCTTCCGACACACGGCGTGGTGTTGGAGATTGGCTGCGGAACTGGCGAGCACGCCGTGCACTTTGCGCAAGCGATGCCCAATCTCACTTGGCTACCGAGCGATCCAGATCCCGGCTCCCGCGCCAGCACCGCCAGCTGGATTGAGTTCACGGGGTTGAACAATGTCCCTGCACCGCTTGATATCGATGTGTGTTCAACACAATGGGGAGTCGAGCAATTGGCACCGTTCGACGCCATCGTGTCGATCAATATGGTTCATATCACCCCATGGGCAGCAACTCTGGGACTGTTTGCCGGCGCCGGCCGTTTGCTCCGTACCGGGGGGCTTCTTTCCCTCTACGGTCCATTCATTCAGAACGGCGTGCACCTCGCACCCTCGAATGCCGCTTTCGATGAGTCCTTGAAGGCTCACAACCCGTCCTGGGGCTTGCGCAACATTGCAGATCTTGAGTGCGTTGCGGAGGCATCCGGACTTACACTCGGCAAGACAATCGAGATGCCAGCCAATAACATGACGCTCATCTTCACCCTCGACAGTCCCTGAATAACGGGTTTACTTCCTCAACCAGCCCGTGCTCCCGGTACCGAGCAATAATTGTGGACCCCGGACTCCGAATTCGGAGCGGAGTTGGCGTGGAGTCCAGACGTGTAGATATCTAAGATCTTGCGAGGCATCCTGTTTCACAGCTTTTTTGGTGGCAGGATGTCTTCAATCATCGGAAATGGGTGATCACGGGGACTAAAGCCATGGTCAACATCTAGTGTTTGTCAACGCGGGGCTAGCCTGGTAGCGAGGTAGCGCTGCCAACGCCACTGGATGCAAAGGTTGGCACTCGGTTTTATTCAGCGCTACCCTGCTTTCGCCAGCGCGCCCTCTGCCAGTCGCCCCGCCTCTCAGCCGCGCGCCACGCAGCCTCTTCCTCAGGTTCGACCCGCCTAGCCGCACAACGCGAAGCAATGATCAGCCACGCCCCGAGACCACCCTGCGCCAGGCACCAGGACCGGCAAGGGACGACACTTCCTCCTGAAGCAAGTCTCCCAAGCGGGACTGACGATGCGACAGAAAATAGATGGGGACGCCTGGCAGCGCCGACAGTCCCTCCGCTTCACGAGACTCGCTCAGGCCCGAAGGAGCTGTGCCTGCGGCCATCGAGGAAACGGCCAGTCCTGCCCGTACCGCGGCGACGATGCCCGCGTGCGTGCGGCTCTGCGTTTGAACGTACCAGGGGCGACGAACTGCCTCTAGCGTTTCGATCATGGCCCGTCTGAACACACATCCTTCCGGATAGGCAGCAAGCGGCAAGGCCACGGAAGGACTTGGAGCAGTGGTTGAAGCCGTCACCCAGCAGAGCGGAAGCTCGGCCTCGAAGATGCAGTTGGGCGGCCTCGAAGCAAGCGTTACCAGCGCCAGATCCAACTGCTGGTGCTGCACCCCGGCCACCAGGTTGGCGCTCAAATCGCACACAACTTCAATTTCAAGCCCATTGTCAGGCCCAAGACGGGAAAGTGCACGCGGCAGGATGCCCAGCGCATAGTCATCCGGCACGCCGAGGCGGAGCCGCTGGCGCGGTTTCTGGCTGCGGGTGACAGACATCATCTCGTCATAGGCGGCGAGCACGCCCACGGCACGGGCATAGAGTGCGGCGGCCTTGGAAGTGGGCTCCAGACGGTGATGGCGACGCAGAAAGAGTGTTTCTCCTATTTCTGTCTCAATGAGTTTGAGACGCATGCTCATGGCCGCTTGTGTGCAGTGCAACCCTTCAGCAGCGCGGGACAGCGTGCCCTTTTCGTAGATAGCGGCGAAGCTTCGGAGCAGACGCAGTTCCAAATCCATGGCTTCAGCCTAGCTTATGCTGCCCATAACGACAATTTGCTTGTGACAGGGGGGCCGATAGCAGCAGCATCGGCGGCCCCGGGAGGCACTGCATGATCGTCGGTTTCATCGGACTTGGTACCATGGGCAGCAATGCGGCACGCAATGTGCGGCGCGCCGGCTTTCAGATGGTCGTCTATGACATACGCCCCGAGGCAGTGGCGCGCCAGCTGGGGCCGGGCGTCACCGCGGGCAGCAGTCCCGCAGATGTGCTGGCACGCGCCGACGTGGTTGTTACAATGGTGTTTGGCCCGAAGGAAATCGAGCAGGTGGTGCGCGGACCCGATGGCTTCCTAACAGCAACCTGCGAGGGCAAGTACTGGATCGACATGACCACCTCAAGCCCCCGGTTGATGCGGGCCCTGGCGGCCGAGTTCGAGGCAAGGGGGGGGCTCGCCGTCGACGCCCCGGTAACTGGCTCCGTGGATGCCGCCATCCGGGGCGATATGCCAATGTTCGTGGGTGGCGAGGATGCTGCCATCGAGCACCTGCGGCCGATAATCGAGGCCATGGGCCTGCTCCGCAAAGTAGGCCGTTATGGCAATGGTTATGTGGCGAAACTCGTCAACAACCAGCTCTGGAAGATCCACGCCGCGGCGATCGGCGAGGCAATGGTGACGGCAAAACTGGCAGGCCTCGACCCGCTGACGTGGTGGAATGTCATGAAAGGCGGGGCAGCTGACAGCTTCGTGATGAGCCACGACGTGCCCTCGATCTTTGCTGGGCATTACGACCCATCTTTTCCAATCGCGCTATGTCTGAAGGATCTTTCCCTCATCAAGGAACTGATGGATGAGGTGGGAACACGGAACGAACTGACCGCCGCAACGCATGCCCGATTCCGTGAGGCTGGCGAACGCTATGGGGCCGGAGCGGGCGAGATGACGGTGTGCAAGTTGATTGAGGATGATGCCGGGATTGACCTGCGCGTGGCCGGCGATTGGGTGAAACCATGGGAGGTGCAGCATTCTGCTGCACCTGCGAAGTAGATCATAGTGAAGAGATTTCAGCAATTCCAGCCTTGCGCCGGGCGCGCAGCGGGTGAAGAATGAGAATGCACATGCTGCAAGCCAGCCAAAGGGCTGCGGTGCCGCGAGCAGGGAACGACGCCTGAAAAACAAGTGCGCGGACAACTAAACCAGGAGGACCCAGATGAAGTTTTTAAAAAAGAACGGCCAGCCCATGCCGGACGTCTTCGACTCGCTCGCCGAAGCGACGAAGTCAGGACGCTTCAACCGCCGCGAATTCCTGGCCATGGCCAGCGTATTCGGTGCAACCGCTGCCACCGCCTATTCGATGATCGGTGTGAGCTACACGCCGGCGCGAGCTGCAGAAGGCAAAAAGGGCGGCACCCTCAAGATGCAGATGCTCATCAAGGAAATGAAGGATCCGCGCATCTGGGACTGGTCCGAGATGGCCAATGTGTCCCGCCAGGCAAATGAATATCTCGTCCGCTACAACCGCGACGGCACATTCACCGGGCAGCTCGTGGAGAGCTGGGACGTCAACGATGACGCAACGGAATACACGCTGCACCTCAGGAAGGGTGCGAAGTGGTCGAACGGCGATGACTTCACCGCTGACGACGTGGTCTATAATCTCACCCGTTGGTGCGACAAGGGTGTCGAGGGCAACTCGATGGCTGGCCGCGTCGGCACGCTGATCGACGAAAAGACCAAAAAGGCCGCCGACGGCGCCATCACCAAGGTCGATGACCACACGGTGAAGCTCAAGGCCAGTGCTTCGGACATCACCATTATCCCCGGCTTCTGCGACTACCCGGCGATCATCGTTCACCGCGACTTCGACAAGAACCCGGACATGCTGAAGACGCCGGGCACCGGGCCCTATGAGATCACCGATTACCAGGTAGGCTCGCGCGCCGCCGTGAAGCGCCGCGAAAACTTCACGTGGTGGGGTGGCGAGCCCTATCTCGACGCCATCGAGTTCATCGACTATGGCGAAGAGCAGAACGCCACGGTTGCCGCTCTCGAAGCCGGCGAGATCGACGCCAACTACCAGACCACGGGCGAAACCGTGACGCTGCTCGACGGCATGGACCTGACGAAGTCCGAAGCCATCACTGCATCGACCGTCGTCATTCGCACCAACGTCAACAACAAGCCTTTTGATGACAAGCGGGTGAGAAACGCGCTTCAGCTCGCGGTCGACAACAAGGTCGTCCTGCAACTCGGCTACAACAACGCCGGCACGGTGGGCGAAAACCATCATGTCTGCGCAATTCATCCGGAATACTATGAGCTGCCAAAGGTCCCGCAGGATGCCGCGAAGGCCAAGCAGCTGATGACCGACGCAGGCCAGATGGACCATGAGTTCGAGCTCATCTCCTACGAGCAGGACTACGTGAAGAACCCGGGCGACGTGATCGCCGAGCAGTGCCGCCAGGCAGGCTTCAAGGTCAAGCGCACGGTCATTCCAGGTTCGACCTTCTGGAACGACTGGACGAAGTATCCGTGGTCAACGACGGAGTGGAACATGCGCCCGCTCGGAGTTCAGGTTCTTGCACTGGCCTATCGCAGCGGCGAGGCTTGGAACGAGTCCGCCTACGCCAACCCGGACTTCGACAAGAAGCTGAACGCCGCGCTTGCGGTTGCCGACGCCGGCAAGCGCAAGGAGATGATGAAGGACATCGAACTGACACTGCAGTCGGACGGCGTCATCATCCAGCCGTTCTGGCGCTCGCTCTATCGCCACATGAAGCCCTATGTGAAGAATTTCGACATGCACCCCACATTCGAGCTTCACATGGAGACGGTCTGGCTCGATAAGTAGCCTCGACAAGGGGGCAGGAGAGCACAACTCTCCTGCCCTCACTGCCTTCGGCGCCATCAGCGCCGCAGTCTGCAACGAGGGGCGACGACGGGATGTTGAAATTTCTGGCGCGGCGGCTCGGCATCATGGTGCTCACCATGTTTTGCCTATCGCTCGTCGTGTTTTTCTTCGTCAACCTTGAGCCGAACCTGAAGCGGCTCGCCATCTTTCAAACCCAGCAGCGCGCCACCGAGCAGGACATTGAGAGCTGGCTGACCCGTAACGGCTACCGTGACAATTTCTTCGTCCGCTACGGCCGTTGGATCGGCGTGGTCAAGCAACAACCGGTGGTCGACCCCGAGACGGGTGCAGTCGTTCCCCGCTTCCGCTTCTGCGACGAGCCCGCCGTTCCCGCCTACAACGGCATCCTGCAGGGCAATTTCGGCTGCTCCACCGCTTTCAAGACCAAGGTCTCAAACCGCCTGCCACAGGGCCTCAGGGCCACGGGACTCCTGATGTTCTGGGTTATGCTCACCATGGTGCCCACAGCCCTGGTGATCGGCGTCCTCGCAGGCATGCGAGAGGGCTCAAGACTCGACCGGGGACTCTCCATTCTCTCCATCACCTCGACAGCGACACCCGAGTATGTATCCGGCATCATCTTCTCAGTGATCTTCGCCACCTGGCTGAAGCTATTGAACGGCTCTGCCGCGACGGCGACCTCCGAGGGCATAAACTTCTACAATTTCACCCTGCCGGTGATGACACTTGCAATATATGGCGTGGGCTATATTGCGCGCATGACGCGGGCCTCCATGGCGGAAGTGATGTCTTCGCAATACATCCGCACCGCGCGACTCAAAGGGCTGAGCTTCTGGCAGGTCGTCATGAAGCATGCGCTGCGCAATGCGCTGATTGCACCGTTCACCGTCATCATGCTGCAGTTTCCGTGGCTGCTCTCTGGCGTTGTGGTGGTCGAAGCAATCTTCCGATACCAGGGCTTCGGCTTCCTGCTGGTCTCCGCGGCCTCCAACAATGATATAGACTTGTTGCTGGCCTGTGGTCTCGTTTCGGTGGCGGTCGTTCTGCTTACCCAGCTGATCTCGGACATTGGCTATGCTTGGCTCAACCCACGCATCAGGATGAGCTGACATGCTGCAGAACGTCGGCTTCATCGGCATCATCCTCGGCATTATCGGACGCTTCTGGCCAGTCTGGCTGGCGCTCATCGTCTTGCTCACCCTGTCCTTCATGTTCCGACGTAGGCTTGGGCTTTATGGTCACCTGATCTCCTCGGGCGTGGGGCTTGCCGGCGTCATCATCGTGGGCTTCTGGCTGTTCACGGCACTGTTCGCCGGAATCGTCGCCCCATTCGGACCGCTGGAGCAGATTGTGGTGATGAAGCATGCACTGCCTGGCTCGATCGAGCCCGCGACCGGCATTCCATTCTACCTGGGTGGTGACAAGCTGGCGCGGGACGTGTTCAGCCGCATGATCTATGGCAGCCGCATCGTGCTGGCGATCGCGCCCGCGGCAACCGCGATTTCGCTGATGGTGGGTTGTCTGCTCGGACTGCCCGCGGGCTATTTCAGCGGCAGGATCGACGCGCTGCTCTCCTTCATCGCCAATCTGGTGCTGGCCTTCCCGGTGATCCTGCTATTCTACCTGCTGGTCACGCCGGGCATCATGGACACGCCCGTGCCCTATGCAATGGCCGGCTTCTTCTTCATATTCCCGATCCTGTTCCTGTGTGCCCTCTTCTACACCGGATACAGCAAGCAGAAGGCGAAGCTCATCACCCTGCTGGGGCTCACCCTGATCATCGGCGGCTATATCTACATAGGACTGGTCTTCGACCGAGACCCACTGAACCTGATCCACATCGAGCCCAACGAGCTCAACATCTTCGTCGCGGTTGCCTTTGCCTCCAGTCCCGGCGTGTTCCGCATCGTGCGTGGCCTCACCCTCGACATCAAGACGCGGGAGTACATCAATGCCGCCCTCACAAGGGGAGAGCACCCGTGGTACATCATGCTCTGGGAGATCCTGCCCAATGCGAGAGGGCCACTGATCGTCGACACCTGTCTGCGCATCGGCTACACGACGATCCTGCTCGGAACGCTTGGCTTCTTCGGACTCGGCATGTCGTCGGAAAGCCCGGACTGGGGTACCGCAATCAAGGACGGCAGCCAGTTCCTCAGGCTCTATGCCTGGCCAGCCCTGGTACCTGCAATTGCGCTGATGTCCTTCGTGCTGGGGCTCAACCTGCTCGCGGATTCGCTCCGCGAACAAAGCTTGCGGGATTAGACCGATGAGCGAACCCATCCTCGAGATCAGCAACCTCCACATCTCCTTCTTCACCAAGCTCGGTGAGATCCCCGCCGTCATGGATTTTTCCATGAAGGTAATGCCTGGCGAATGCATGGGACTGGTGGGCGAATCCGGCTGCGGCAAGTCCACCGTGGCACTGGCCATCATGCGCGACCTGCCGGGAATAGGCCGGATCACGAAGGGCAGCATCAAGTTCCGCGGCCGCGACATGGCGGAACTGAGCCCCGCCGAACTGCGCAACATCCGCGGATCCGAGATCGCGATGGTCTATCAGGAGCCCATGGCGAGCCTCAACCCGACGATGCGCGTCGCCCAGCAACTGATGGAAGTGCCACTGATCCACGAGAAGGTATCGCGAGAGGAAGCCCGCACCCGGGCGATCGAGATGGTGAAGGCGGTGAAACTGCCGGATCCCGAGCGCATCATGAATGCCTATCCGCACCAGCTGTCAGGCGGCCAGCAGCAGCGCATCGTCATCGCCATGGCGCTGCTGTCGAAACCCGCACTTCTGCTGCTCGACGAGCCGACCACCGCCCTGGACGTGACGGTGGAGGCGGGCATCGTCGATCTGGTGAAGGACCTGGGCAAGCGCTTCGGCACATCGATGATCTTCGTCTCGCATAATCTCGGCCTCATCCGCGAGACGTGTGACCGCATCACCGTCATGTATTCGGGCGAAGCGGTGGAAACGGGCAACATCGCGGATGTGTTCGCAACGATGCGTCATCCCTATACGCAGGGGCTGTTCCGCTCGATCGCCCTTCCCGGCACCGACAAGAACCTGAGGCCGCTCACCGCCATTCCAGGCCAGCTGCCGCTGCCACACGAGCGGCCAACCGGCTGCAACTTCGGCCCGCGCTGCTCCTATTTCGAGAAGGATCGCTGCGATACGCAGGATATCGTGATGCAGGAGGTCCCTGGCGACCAGCGTCATGAGAGCCGCTGCCTGCGCATCGCCGAGATCGACTGGAACCTCGTCCCGTCGCGCCGCGACACGCAGGTCGCCGTCGTGGCGGGTGAGCCGGTGCTGGAGATCGAGCACCTGCAGAAGCACTACCATGTCTCTGCCAACGAGATCTTCGGCAGGGGCGAGCGCCGCACGGTCAAGGCCAATGAGGACATCAGCTTCACTGCCCGCGCCGCCGAGACAGTGGCTATCGTTGGCGAGTCCGGCTGCGGCAAGTCCACCCTCGCCAAGGTGCTGCTCGGCCTCGAGACGGCGACCGGCGGTCGGGTGATGCTGGCAGGCCAGGAGATCGAGAAGATCGGCGTTGAAAAGCGCGATACCGCTACCGTCTCGTCGATCCAGATGGTCTTCCAGAATCCCTTCGACACGCTGAACCCGTCCCACACCGTGGGCTCGCAGATCATGCGCACGCTCGAGAAGTTCGGCATCGGCAAATCCATCGCCGAGCGCCGCCATCGCATGCTGGAACTTCTCGACCTCGTGAAGCTGCCGCGTGCCTTCGAACAGCGCTTGCCGCGCCAGCTGTCCGGCGGACAGAAGCAACGGATCGGCGTGGCCCGCGCCTTCGCCGGGAATCCACGGGTCGTGATCGCTGATGAACCGATGTCAGCGCTCGATGTATCCGTGCAGGCGGCAGTGACCGAGCTCCTGATGGACATCCAGCGCAATTCGCGGACCACCATGGTGTTCATCAGCCATGATCTCTCCATCGTGCGCTATCTCGCAGACCGGGTGGTGGTCATGTACCTCGGCTATATCGTCGAACAGGGCACCACCGACCAGATCTTCGAACCGCCCTACCACCCCTATACGGAGGCTCTGCTCTCCGCCATTCCCATCGCCGACCCACGCTTCACCAAGCGGCGCGTGGTGCTCGAGGGCGACATTCCCTCCGCCACCAACCCACCTTCCGGCTGCCCCTTCCAGACGCGATGCCCCCGGAAGCAGCAGGTGCCGGAAAACCTGTGCGAGATACAGCTTCCACCCTTGCGAGACGTGGCGGCCGGACACCAGATCCGCTGCCACCTGTCGCAGGAGGTCCTCGATTCCATGGGCCCGGTGATTATCGCGGCCACAACGGAGACGGCGTAAGATGGGCGAAGACCTGCTCAGGCTGTCCCCCAAGGCGGCGCGCAAGCTCATCAGCGATGCGCTGATAGGTGCCGGTACCTCTCAGCGCAATGCGTCCTACTTCACCGAGGCCATCCTCGACACCGAACTCTCCGGCCTCGAAGGCCACGGCTTCTACTGGCTGCAGTACTATTGCGAGCACCTGCTCAGCGGCAAAGTCGATGGCAAGGTGCGCGCCAAGGTCAAGAAGCTCTCGGCCGTCGCCTTTCAGGTCGATGCCCGCAATGGTTTCGCCCATCCGGCGATCGAGAAGGGTTTTGTAAAGCTCGTTCCGGCGGCGCGTAAGCACGGCATCGCCGGCATGGCCGTTCACAATTCCTATAATGCCGCGACACTCGGCTTCCACACGGGCTATCTCGCGCGCCAGGGGCTCGTGGCCTTCGGCTTCACCAATGCCATGCCGGCGATCGCACCCGTCGGCGGCAGGACGCCTGTGATCGGCACCAACCCACTCTCCTTCGCTGTCCCGGGCCGCAAGGGAAAGATTGCGTTGCTCATCGACCAGTCATCTTCTGCCGTCGCATGGACCGCCGTGAAGCGCGCGGCGGAGGAAGGGCGGGAGATTCCGCCGGGCTGGGCGCTGGATAGGGAAGGACGGCCCACCTTCGACCCATTGCAGGGCCTCGAAGGTTCGATGGCGCCGTCCGGCGGCTACAAGGGATTCGGCCAGGGACTGATCGTCGAAGTGATGTGCGCGGCGCTTGCGGGCGCGCTGCGCGGGCCGGAGATGGGTTCCTTCACCGAGAACGACGGCAAGCCCATCGGCTGTGGCCAATTCTTCATCGCGCTGGATCCGGAGATGTTCTCGGGCGGCACCTTCGCGAAACAGGTGAAGGCGCTGAGCAAGTCCATTACCGCCCAGGCGGGGGCGAGGCTTCCCAACGCCCGCCGCATGGCGAACCGCAAGCGGCTTGCAAGGGAGGGCCTGCCCATTGACGACGCCCTTCTGCAGCGGCTTCAGAGCTTCGCCTGAAACACGATGCGCTCCGAGAGACCCCGCCGCCGCCGGGCCGCCGACATCGTCCAGATGCCCTGGGCACAGCTCGTCAACCCGCTGCCACCCACACCGCTGATCTCGGAGGACGAGGTTGAAGAGATCCACGAGGCCGCGCTCACCCTGCTCGAAACCGTCGGCGTCCGCTGCGCTTTCCATGAGGCGCGCCAGGTGTTCGCCAACGCGGGGGCGCTCGTCGACGAGGGTGAACAGCGCGTCAGGCTGGGCCGCGACATCGTCATGGCGGGGCTTGCAACAGCACCCGCCGAGATCACGCTGTCACCGCGCAACCTCGCCCATGCAGTCAGGCTGGGGGGACGGCACCTCGCCACGGCCGCCGTGCTCGGGCCGCCCAACTGCACTGACCTGATACGCGGACGGCGGACCGGCACACTGTCAGACCTGCAGGAACTCCTGAAGCTCACGCAGTACTTCAATGTGGTGCAGATGAACGGCTGGCCGGTGGAGCCGCTCGACGTCGAGGTTCGTCACCGTCACCTCGAGGCGACACGCGCCATGCTGACGCTGACCGACAAGGTTCCCTACGTCTTCTGCCAGAGCAGGCAGCGGATCGAGGATGTGCTCGCCATGTGCGCCATGGCGCGCGGCGAGACGCTGGAGCAGTTCGCGTCCCGGCCCGGCGTGTTCTCGATCATCAACACCAACACGCCCTTGCAATATGACGTGCCGATGACCGTGGGCGTGATGGACATGGCCCGGCACGGGCAACCCGTGCTGTTGACGCCCTTCATTATGGCAGGCGCCTCGACGCCTGCCACCATCGCCGCTGCCATGGCGCTGAACACAGCCGAGATTCTCTTCGGCGTAGCACTGTCGCAACTTGTGAGAGCCGGCGCACCGGTCCTCTATGGCTGTGCCGCGATGAATGTCGACATGAAGACGGGTGCTCCCGCCTATGGCCTTGCCGACATGCAGCGCTGCACCCTGATCGGTGGACAAATGGCCAGGCGCTATCGGCTACCGATGCGGTCCTCCAACTTCAGCGCATCGAATATACCAGATTTCGCGTCCGGTTATGAATCGGCAAACGCCTGCTTCGCGGCAGCCTCCGCAGGTGCCAATCTCCTCATGCATGCGGCAGGCTGGGTGGAGGGCGGGTTGTGCACGTCCTATGAGAAATTCGTGCTCGATTGCGAAGTGGTGCAGAGCCTTGCACAGATGTTCCAGCCTGTCGCTGTCGATCCGCTTCACCTGGCTCTGGACGAGATCGCCGAGGTCGGTCCCGGGGGCCATTTCTTCGGCACGCAGCGCACCATTTCGACCGTGGAGCAAGCCTTCTACCGGCCACTCGTCTCCTCGACGCAGAACTATGGCGCATGGCTGGAGGCCGGGGCCAAGTCGGCCGCGGAGCGCGCCACTCCCATCTGGCAGGAGGCGCTCAGCCAATATGTCGAACCCGCAATGGACCCTGCCATCTGCGAGGCACTTCATGCCTTCGTGGCGCGGCGGAAGGAACAGGGCGGCGCACCCCTAGACTGAGGAAGTATCATGTCCAATCAATTCCCTGCCCTGTTCCAGTCCTTGCAACTGCGCCACAAGACGCTGCGCAACCGCATCGTGTTCGGTTCGCACACCGCCAACATGTCGGAAGGCGGGCTGCCCGGCGAACGTCACCGCGGCTATTACGAGGAGCGGGCGCTTGGCGGCGCGGGCATGATCGTGGTCGAACCCGTACCGGTTCACCGCACGGGCGTGCTGACGCGCGGCAACTTCCGCCATTCGACCGACGAGATCATTCCGCACTTCCGCAAGATCACCGATGCCGTGCATGGCCATGGCGCCGTCATCTGCCACCAACTCTACCACGTCGGCCAGCATGGCGATTTCGACAATTCCTATGAGCCGAACTGGTCGCCCTCGGGTCTGCCCTCCTTCCACGACTCGGACGGCAGCCACGCCATGAGCGAGACAGAAATCGAGGAGATCATCGAAAGCTTCGTCCAGGCGGCACGGCGGGCCAAGGAGGCGGGCTTCGACGGCATCGAGCTGTTCGCTGCCTATAATGCGATCATCGACCAGTTCTGGCTGCCCTTCAACAACCGGCGCGATGACCGTTGGGGCGGCAGTTTTGACAATCGCATGCGCTTTTCACGTACCATCATGGAGCGCATCCGCAGGATGGCGGGTGAAGACTTCATCATCGGCCTCGCCGTCAACATGGATCCGACCAGTCCGGTTTCCCAGACGATCGATCAACTGCAGGACATCGTCGCCTGGCACGACGCGCGGCAGCTCATGGACTACGTAACGTGTGGCACCGGCAGCTATTTCAACGGAACCGGAATCATCCCCAACGTCTTCTACGCCGACAAGTTGGGTGTGCCTCACGCCGAGGCCCTGAAACAGGTGGTCAAGCATGCCAAGGTGCAGTGCGAGGCCCATGTACGCACACCCGAGAATGCCAATTACGTCGTGGCCTCCGGGCAGGCGGACATGGTGTCGATCGTCCGCGGCCAGATCGCCGACCCGCACCTCGCCAACAAGGCGAGAGAGGGGCGGCCGGAAGACGTGCGCCCCTGCCTCTCCTGCAACCAGATGTGCTGGGGCCGGCGCTACCGCGACTACTGGATTTCCTGCCTCATCAACCCAAGCGCCGGCCGCGAATTCGAATGGGGCGGTGACCGCTTCACCCCGGCGGAGAAGCCCCGGAAGGTACTTGTCGTGGGCGGCGGTGTTGCAGGCCTCGAAGCCGCGCGGGTCGCAGCCGAGCGGGGTCATCAGGTCACTCTCGCGGAGGCGTCCGACAAGCTGGGCGGCCAGTTCCGGCTGGCGGGGCTGACGCCGCGCCGCCACCAGATCATCGAATACCTCGACTGGTTCGAGCGCCAGCTCACCAGGCTGCAGGTCAAGGTGCTGCTCAACACGCCGCTTGATGCGGAAGACGTCAAGGCCATGGGCGCGGATCAAGTGATCATTGCTACTGGCTCGCTGCCGGACGGCAAGGGCTTCCAGCGCGCGATGCCTGAGCATGACGCCCTTCCTGGCATCGAGCGTGGCAACGTGGCGAGCGCCGAGGATGTGCTGGCCCGCATCGCACGGCCGGGAAAGCGCGTGATCGTGCTCGACGAAACGGCAAACTGGAAAGGTGCCGGCGTCGCGCTGACGCTAGCGGAGGCCGGTCATGAGGTGACGGTGGTCACCGCCGCTCCCGCCGTTATGGCCGAGATGGCGCGAACCAATGCCGACATCCAGTTGCGCTCCCGCCTGCGCGAACTGGGCGTCACCATGAGGACTGAGACGATCCTTCGCGAGTGGCACGGCAACGGCGCGACGATCCAGCCCTTCGGCGGCCCTGCCGAACACATTGCCGCTGACACGCTTGTGGTGGCGGCCACAAATGTCTCCGAGCACGGCCTCGGCGATGAACTGGGCGCGCCAATGATTGGCGATGCAGTGGCGGCGCGAACCGCTGCCATGGCGATTTATGAGGGGCGAAAGCTCGGGATGGCGGTCTGACCTGACGTCGACGCTGGACTTCCAGGAGAGGTCAACCGATATCCAATTCTTGAGTGGATTCCCCAACGGTCAACTTGATCCGGTCTGGTACGCCACTCCGAGAACTGCCCAAAAGCAAGTATTCGCCAGTAGATCGCTTCCGGGACTGCTGGCCTGCCACCTGACCTTAGCCCCGAATGGGCGTGCTTGGAAGGCGGGGCTCATGCTCAACATCTTAGAGGTTCGGATAGATGACGACGAAATTGGCAGCAAGATATCCCAACCCGATGATCACCAGCGCCCATCGGTCCAGGCGCTCCGATGCCTGTTCCTTGCCGACGTAGCACAGCCGCAGGGACGCGATGCTGATGAACACCGACAGGAAGATGGTGCCAATGGCAAGGAAGTTGATCTGCTCCGCCATGGTGACGGTCACCGTCTTCGGCAAGTTATCAGAAATCACGAAGGCATTGGCGCTTGCCGCAAAGATCGAGCCCACGCCAAGTCCAAATCGGGCATCGAGATCCGTCGCCTTCACGCGGAAAGCAAGCAGACCGAGAAGAACCGACAACGCAGAGATCCAGAACTCCTTGACCAACGCGCCATAACTGGTCCGGTCAAGACTCACAGGCAGGACGAAGCGCGAATAGGTCGACTGCTTCGTGCCGCTCGAGCGTAACCCGTAGTTTGTCGGATAGATATGCGGTTCGACCTGTGGCGTCTTGAGTGCCACTCTCCATCCAGGAACGCTGAGATCAGGGTCGAGCGCAGTTCCGTCGTCGACGACATACTCGAGACCCGAGGCATCAAGGTTCTCGTCCTCTATCTCTATGGTGATCTCGTGATTATCGAGAGGGAACCGGTGGACGTCGTAATCATGGAAGATCGTCGCCTGCACGCGCACAGAGGTGTAATTGAAGCCTTCGTCGTCCGTCACCACGGCGTTCGATTTGCTGTTGATCTGGCCGTTGGCGACTTCGAAGCTTTCATAGGGCCTCGCATCACCCTTCCAGCGAAACCACACCCACATATCGACGTTGAAAGTGCCGTCTTTCTGCGAGACATTGTTGATCCGGAGCAGGTATGCGCCGACCTGAACCTTGACGGGTTCCTTTGCGTCCTGCGCGCTCGCCGGAAAGGCGATGACGAGCGTCAGGAACACGGCCATCAGGGCGCTCTGCAGGATTCGACGTCCAGAAATCATTGCCGCAGGCTCCTAAAGTCTTACGTGGGCTCTCAGTGACGAAATAATTGTGCGGCACAACTACTGGGTAGCGCCAAAATCAGCAAGCTGGAGCTGGGCCCCCTGCAGCGCGGGGGCTGGCAGTCGCCTGCGGAAGACTGAAATCCTCTCTGGGAGGGAGCAACCGCCGGACAGGGATCTCTGGTCGCTTCACTCGAAAAACAATTTCCGCGCGAATGCAGGCTTGACAGACGCGCTTCGTCGTTTACATCGGATCTGAAACAATGTCAGTTACAGAAAGGCACCGCATGTCGATCCTCTATTCACCGGCGGCCATCGGCCCACTGAAGCTGCAGAACCACCTGGTCATGGCGCCCATGACGCGCAACCGGGCCACCGGCAACGTGCCCAATGACCTGATCGCCGAGTATTATGGCCAGCGCGCCTCCGCAGGCCTCGTCATCACCGAAGGCACCTCGCCCTCGCCGAACGGCCTGGGCTATCCCCGCATTCCGGGCATCTTCAGCCAGGGGCAGGTGGACGGCTGGCGCAAGGTTGCCACGGCCCTGCATGATGGCGGCGCAAAGATCTTCATGCAGTTGATGCACACCGGCCGCATCGGGCATCCGCTCAACCTTCCCAAGGGTGGCCGCGTGCTGGGTCCGTCCGCCATTGCAGCTGCTGGCGAGATCTATACCGATGCCGAAGGCATGAAGCCCCACCCCACGCCGGAGCCCATGACGGAGGCTGACATCAAGGCCACCATTGCGGAATTTGGCTATGCGGCGCGCAATGCCGTTGCAGCAGGCTGCGACGGTGTCGAACTTCACGCCGCCAACGGCTACCTTCTTGAGCAGTTCATCCGCCCAACCTCGAACCAGAGAACCGACCGTTACGGCGGGCCGGTCGAGAACAGGGCGCGCTTCGTCATCGAGGCCGCCGGGGCAGCGATCGCCGCCATCGGTGCGGAGAAGGTCGGGATCCGGCTGTCGCCCTATGGCACCTTCAACGACATGCCCGACTATCCTGAAATGGAAGCCGACTACGCCTACCTTGCGGCCAGGCTCAATGAACTGGGCCTCGGCTACGTGCATCTGGTCGATCATTCCCCGATGGGTGTCAACGCCGGAGTGAATCTGCAGCAGTTTTCCGGAGTAAAAGTGCAGCACGTGCTCAGGCAAGAAGGCCCCCGATATCGGGGGCCTTCTGGCTTAACGAGCGTTTCTATGTTGCG
>CANJMQ010000017.1 GCA_947475225.1 Bradyrhizobiaceae bacterium | reverse complement strand
GCCTGCAAACGATAAGATTCCTCGACCGCATAGGGACCACCCCCACGCGACGGGCGCGACGAGAACAGGACAAAGCGCCCAACCTCGAAGACCCGGCTCTTGTAGAGGTTATGGGACGCGACGAAGTGGTGCAAGGCCCGAAGGTTCGGTTCCTTGAGCCGCGCCAGCGTCACGTGCGGCGCGAACTTGCGTTGCTCGGCCGGCATGCCCAGCGCCTGGCAGATCCGCTCGTGAATTGACTGCAGGCGGCGAAGTTCGGGGCTTTCCTCCACGGCGGCGAACAGCGAATGGGGCTTGTTGCCGCCAAACACGTCGCAACCCGACAGGCGCAGCTTGAAGGGCCGGGCCTCGACACCTTCGAGCTCATAGCTGATCTCGCGGGCCAGCCCCTCGTCGATGTCGCCGATGAAGCGGAGCGTGATGTGATAGGATTCGCGGTCGATCCACCGGGCGCCACTGATGCCGCCACGCATCAGGTCGAGATCGAAGGCCACATCATCCGGGATTTCGACGCCGGTGAAGAGTCGTGGCATGCGGAGCCTCCTTTGTCATGAAGGACGGGCGAATCGCGATGAGCCAACGGTATCGCGAAATTCGTTAAACCAAAGCCCTAATTTGCGGCAGCCTTGCCCAGAAGCTGCTCAACGCCGGGCAGCATGCGGGCGACGATGGCGTCCACGCCGGCAGGGTTGGGGTGCAAGCCGTCCCCCTGGTTCAGCTTCGGGTCCGCCGCCACACCATCAAGGAAGAAGGGGTAGACCAGCACGGCCGGGTGCTTCGCCGCGAGGCGCTGGTACATGCCGTCAAAGGCTTGCTGGTAGTCCACACCCATGTTGGGCGGCGCCTTCATGCCGGCCAGCAGCACCGGCAGTTTCTTCTGTTCCAGCGCGGTGAGCAGCTGATCCAGTGCCTGCTCGGCCTGGGCGACGGGAAGGCCGCGGAGTGCGTCATTTGCACCCAGTTCGACGATCACGGCGTTGACGGGTTCGCCCAGCGCCCAGTCCAGCCGGGCGGCGCCATCCGCGGCGGTGTCGCCGGAGACCCCGGCATTGATCACCTTCACGTCATGTCCCTTTGCCTTCAGGGCGGCCTCCAGCTTGGCCGGGAACGCATCGGCGGGGCCAAGCCCCAGCCCGGCCGTCAGGCTGTCGCCCAGCGCAAGGATGGTCTGCGGTGCGGCGGCAGCCCCGGTGACCGTGAGCAGCAGAAGGGTGAGGGCGGTGAAAAGTTTCAGCATGAGCGTCACTTAAGCGCCACGGTTGTCCGGTTCAAGCATGAGGTCCTCGACTTACTCCGTAACGGAAGCCATGTTCGACGCCATGACTACCCCTGCCGTCTCCCTGACGAACGTCCACCTGACGCTGCCCAGCCGGGCTGGCAACGTCGACATCCTGCGCGGGGTGGACCTCGAGGTGAAGCCGGGCGAAGCGTTCGGCATCGTCGGCCCCTCGGGCTCCGGCAAGACCACACTGCTGATGGTGATCGCCGGGCTGGAGAAGGCCTCCAGCGGCGACGTTGTGGTTGCCGGAAAGTCCCTCGCCGGGCTTGGCGAGGACGATCTCGCCGCCTTCCGGCGCGACCATGTGGGGATCATCTTCCAGTCCTTCCACCTCATCCCCACCATGACGGCACTGGAGAACGTGGCCGTGCCGCTGGAATTCCGCGGTGCGAAGGATGCGATGGCAACGGCCGCCGACCAGTTGACGCGTGTCGGGCTTGGTCACCGCCTCGATCATTACCCCAGCCAGCTGTCGGGCGGCGAACAGCAGCGCGTGGCCATTGCCCGCGCACTCGCCTCGGGTGCGAAGATCATCATCGCCGACGAACCCACCGGCAACCTCGACCACGTGACCGGCGAACAGATCATCAAGCTGCTGTTCGACGCGAAGGAGCAGAGCGGCACCTCGCTCATTCTGGTGACGCATGACCGCGCGCTGGCCCAGCGCTGCGACCGCATGGCTGAGGTGCTGGACGGCAAGATCGTGTCCGGAGCCCGCCCTTGAACTTTCCCCTCTGGCTGCGCTTTGCGGCGCGCGACCTGCGCTCGGGCCTGCAGGGCTTCTGGATTTTCCTCACCTGCCTCGCACTCGGCACCGGCACCATCGCCATCATCGGCGCGCTCTCCGCCGCGATCGAGCGCGGCATCGACGAGCAGGGCCAGCCGCTGCTGGGCGGCGACCTCGAATTCTCGCTGATTCACCGCGAGACGACGGAACCGGAACTGGCCTTCATCACATCCAAGGGTGAGGTCAGCAAGGTCGCCACGGTGCGCGGCATGGCATTGACCAGTGACAATACGGCACTCGTCGAGGTGAAGGCTGTCGACGGCAACTACCCGCTCTATGGCAGCATGTCGCTCGAAGGCGGCATGCCGCTGGCCGACGCGATTGCCACAAGGAACGGCGTTGCCGGTGCCGCCGCCGATCCGCTGCTGCTGGGCCGCCTGGGCCTGAAGCTCGGCGACACGGTCAAGCTCGGCAATGCGCAGGTGCAGATCCGCGCGCTGATCAAGACCGAGCCCGACCGCCTGTCCGATACGCTGGTGCTGGGCCCCCGCCTGATGATCACGCCCGAGACGCTCGCGGCCACCGGCATCGTGCAGCCGGGCAGCCTCGTCACCTACCGCTATCGCGTCAAGCTCACCGATGCCTCTCTCACCGCAGCGAAGGCGGTGGAGAAGGAAGCCGATGCCACGTTCAAGGACGCCGGATGGCGCATCCGCAACCGCAACAATGCCGCTGCCGGTGCTGATGGATTCGTGGAGCGGCTGGGTTACTTCATGACGCTCGTCGGCCTCGCCTCGCTCATCGTCGGTGGGGCGGGCATCGCCAATGCGGTGCAGGCCTTCGTGACGCGCAAGATGGGCTCCATCGCCACGCTCAAGTGCCTCGGCGCATCGTCTCGCGACGTGATGGGGATCTACCTCACGGAAATCCTCATCGTGGCAGTGCTCGCCATCGCGCTCGGCCTCGCGGCGGGCGCCATCGCGCCGCCCATCATCACCGGGCTGTTCGGTCAGATCATTCCCGTGCCGCTGTCGGAGCATTTCAATGCCTGGCCACTGGTCTTCGCCGGGGCGCTGGGCCTGCTCACCACGCTCGCCTTCGCGCTGTGGCCCTTGGCGCATGCGCGGCAGGTGGCAGCCTCCAGCCTGTTCCGCTCGCGCATCGTGCCGGTGCGCGGCTGGCCGGGGCTTGGCGCCTTCCTCGTCATCCTGGCGGCGCTCGGCTTGATGGCGGCGCTGACCTTCTATGCCTTCGACAATGTCAAGGTCACGGCCTATTTCCTCGGCGGACTGGTGGCGAGCTTCGTGGTGCTGCTGGGGCTGGCGAAGCTCATCATCTATGGCGCCGAGCGCCTGCCGCGCAGCCGCTCCGCCATCTGGCGCTATGCGATCGGCAACATCTACCGGCCCGGCTCTGCGGCAGCCTCCGTCATCCTTGCCCTCGGCCTCGGCCTCACGCTGTTCGTGACGCTGGCACTCACCGACCGCAGCGTCTCCGGCGAGCTGCTCTCGGCAATCCCGCAGCGCGCACCGGCCTTCTTCTTCATCGACGTACCGAATACGCAGCTACAGGCGTTCAAGGACTCGCTCACCCGGCAGGACGGCGTCACCCATGTGAACACCACGCCGATGCTGCGCGGCCGCATCGTCGCCGTGAAGGGCGTTCCGGCCGAGAAGGTGAAGGCCTCGCCCGACTCCAACTGGGCGCTCAAGGGCGACCGTGGCATTACCTATGCCGAGACCCTGCCCGAGGGCTCGAGGCTCGTTGAGGGTGACTGGTGGCCTGCCGACTACAGCGGACCACCGCTCGTCTCGATGGTGGACGACATCGCCAATGGCATCGGCGTGAAGATCGGCGACGAGATCACTGTCAACGTGCTGGGCCGCGACATCACGGCCAAGGTCGCCAACCTGCGCAGCGTGAACTGGAAGAGCCTCGGCATCAACTTCGTCATGGTGTTCACGCCCGACACGCTGAAGGCGGCACCGCACAATCATCTCGTGACCGTCGAGATGAAGGGTGGCGACGAGGCGAAGCTCCTCAACACCATGGCCCGCGCCTACCCCTCCGTCACCGCCGTGCGGGTGAAGGACGCGATCGACATGGTGAGCGGGCTTCTGGAAAAGATGCTGATGGCGATCCGCGGCGCCAACATCCTCACGCTCTTGACCGGCATGCTGGTGCTGGCAGGAGCACTCGCGGCGGGCCTGTCCGAACGGCTCTACGAGGCGGTGGTGCTGAAGACCTATGGCGCATCGAAGCGCCAGCTGATCGGGGCCTTCGTCATCGAATATGCAGGCCTCGGCCTCGCGGCAGCACTGTTCGGCCTCGCCGTGGGTTCGGCGGCCTCCTGGTTCCTGTCACATTTCATCCTCGAGATCCCGTGGAGTTTCTCGGGCCCGACGGCGGTTCTGACCGCCCTCCTCGCCATGATCGTGACGGTGGCGGGTGGCCTCGCCGTGACCTGGCGTGCACTTTCGGCCAGGCCGGGACCGTTATTGAGAAACGAGTAGAAATCACCGGCAACTCACGTTAGGCAGGCGGCATGGTCGTTCTCAATCGCATCTACACCCGCACCGGCGATGCCGGGGAAACCGCACTCGGCACCGGCGAGCGCGTATCGAAGGCGCATCTGCGCATCCAGGCCTATGGCACGGTGGACGAGACCAACTCGACGCTGGGCGTGGTGCGGCTGCATACCGGCAGCCCCGAGATGCAGAAGCTCGACCAGATGCTGGCGCGCATCCAGAA
Source organism: Bradyrhizobiaceae bacterium (assembly GCA_947475225.1). GTDB lineage: Bacteria > Pseudomonadota > Alphaproteobacteria > Rhizobiales > Aestuariivirgaceae > Aestuariivirga. The sequence goes on along the minus strand of CANJMQ010000017.1, from coordinate 49,971 downwards.
CGAGCTGTTCGACTTGGGCGCCGATCTCTGCGTGCCCGACACCGGCAAGGATCTCGGCTACGAACCCTTGCGCATCCTGCCCAAGCAGTATGAGCGCATCGAGACCGAGATCGACGATCTCAATGGCGAGCTTTCACCGCTGCGCTCCTTCGTGCTGCCGGGCGGCCATCCTGCCGCGGCGCACCTCCACATCACACGCACCGTCTGCCGCCGTGCCGAGCGCCTCATCGTTGAACTCGCCGCGCATGCGGGCGAGCATGTGAGCGAAGGCGCCATCGCCTATGTGAACCGGCTCTCCGACTTCTTCTTCGTGGCCAGCCGCTGGGCCAATGCCAGGTCAGGTGCAGGCGACGTGCTGTGGGTGCCGGGCAAGACCAGGGGCGCCTGAACCCCATGTTCGTTCCCCTTCACGATTCAACCCCGCTGAAGGTCATCCGCTTCCAGGCCGTCACCATCCTCATCATCGCGCTGAACGTGATGATGTATCTCACCACCGGCGCCTTCAACGCCGAGGCCGTGCTGGACCAGATCGCGTCTGGCTATGGCGTGGTGCCGGCCGAACTCACCCACAGCGCCGCGCCGATCCTGAACTATGATCCCATCGCCGAGCCGCTGACCCTCGTGAGCTACATGTTCCTGCATGCCAGCTGGTGGCACCTCATCTCCAACATGCTGTTCCTGTGGGTCTTCGCCGACAACATCGAGGATGCCTATGGCCATGCCGCCTTCGCCTTCCTCTACCTGATGTCGGGGGTGGTGGCGGCACTGTTCTACGTGATGCTGGCGCCCGCCTCGCGCATTCCTCTGGTGGGGGCTTCCGGCGCGGTGTCGGGCATCCTTGGGGCCTATGTGGTGCTGTTTCCACAGGCCCGGGTGTGGATCCTGCTCTTCATGCGCATTCCCATCCGCATCGGTGCCCTGTGGGTGCTGGGGGGGTGGTTCGTGCTGCAGATCATTTCCTGGTGGATGGACCGGGCGGACCCGGAGGCCGGCATTGCCTGGACGGCCCATATCGGCGGATTTGTCGCGGGTGCGGGGCTCACCTATGCGATCCGCCGCCGCCTCTGGATGCGGCTGGAGGCCTGAAACCGGCTTTTGCCCAAAGGATAGGTCGCATTCGGCCAGCAAGCGGCGTTGCTGGAATTGACTTGAGGTTTTCCCCTCACTAGGGTCCGGCCACTTTTCAAAGACCGCCAAATCGAGGAACAGAATGAAAGTCCTGGTCGCTGTGAAGCGGGTTGTTGACTACAACGTCAAGATCCGTGTGAAGGCCGATGGTTCGGGTGTCGAACTGGCCAACGTCAAGATGTCGATGAATCCGTTTGACGAAATCGGCATCGAGGAGGCGGTCCGCCTCAAGGAAGCCGGCAAGGCGACGGAAGTCATCGCCATTTCGGTGGGCCCCGCCCAGGCGCAGGAAACGCTCCGCACGGCACTCGCCATGGGTGCCGACCGCGCCATCCTCGTCAAGACCGACGACCTCGTCGAACCCCTGGCGGTTGCCAAGATTCTCAAGGGCGTGGTCGAGGCCGAGGGCCCGGAGATCGTGATCCTCGGCAAGCAGGCGATCGACGACGACTGCAACCAGACGGGCCAGATGCTGGCGGCGCTCCTGGGCTGGCCGCAGGCTACCTTCACCTCGAAGCTCGAACCGGGTGCTGGCGAAGCGCAGATCACGCGTGAGATCGACGGCGGGCTGCAGATGCTGAAGGTGAAGCTGCCGGCAGTGGTCACCACCGACCTCCGCCTCAACCAGCCGCGCTATGCCTCGCTCCCCAACATCATGAAGGCCAAGAAGAAGCCGCTGGATGAGAAGACGCCCGCCGACTATGGCGTCAGCACCGCGCCGCGCCTCAAGGTCGTGAAGACCGAGGAGCCACCGAAGCGCCTGGCCGGGATCAAGGTGGGCTCGCCCGCCGAACTCGTCGCCAAACTCAAGGAAGCGGGAGCAATCTGATGGCTGTTCTCCTCATCGCCGAACACGACAATGCGTCGGTCAAGGACGCAACCCACAAGGCGCTCACCGCCGCGGCCCAGATCGGCGGCGACGTGCATGTGCTGGTGGCCGGCAACAATGCCGGTGCCGCCGCCGCGCAGGCCGCCAGGCTCGATGGCGTCAAGAAGGTGCTGCATGTCGAGAGCGCCTCGCTCGAGCGTCCGCTCGCCGAACCGATGGCGGCGCTGATCGTGTCGCTGGCACCGGCCTACGATCACATCGTCTCGCCCGCCACCGGCAACGGCAAGAACTTCATGCCGCGCGTCGCGGCACTCCTCGACGTGATGCAGGTCTCCGACATCTCGGAAGTGAAATCGGCCGACACCTTCGTGCGCCTGATCTATGCCGGCAACGCGGTGCAGACCGTGCAGTCCACGGACCCGAAGAAGGTCATCACCGTGCGCACCGCCTCCTTCCCCGCCGCTGGCGAGGGTGGGGCCGCCGAAGTGGTGAAGGTCGATGCCGTCGCTGACCCGGGCCTGTCGTCCTACCAGGGCGAGAACCTGTCGAAGTCGGACCGGCCTGAGCTCACCTCGGCCAAGATCGTCGTCTCCGGCGGTCGCGGCATGCAGAACGGCGACAACTTCAAGCTGCTCGAATCGGTTGCCTCCAAGCTCAACGCCGCCGTGGGCGCCTCGCGCGCTGCGGTGGACGCAGGCTATGTGCCGAACGATTACCAGGTGGGCCAGACCGGCAAGGTGGTCGCTCCCGACCTCTACATCGCGGTCGGCATCTCGGGCGCCATCCAGCATTTGGCCGGCATGAAGGACTCGAAGATCATCGTCGCCATCAACAAGGATGAAGAGGCGCCGATCTTCCAGGTGGCGGATTATGGACTGGTGGCCGACCTGTTCACCGCCGTCCCCGAATTCGACGCGGAGCTCGCCAAGCTCGGCAAGTGATCGCTTCACATCATCGAAATGAGGGGCGGCTTCGGCCGCCCTTTTTCTTTGCACGGAGGGTCGGGCCATCACTCATGGCCTGATGCGAAGCCCTCAAGAGGGCGATCATCCATGCAATCCCCGCAAATCCCCACTCCAAAGCGCTATTGCTGCGACTGCGAAACGCCCTTGCCCTGCAAATAGCTGCGATATAGGCTCCGCCATCTTCTGAATTCAGGCACTTTGGTCACATGCAAATCAAAAAAGTCGGCGTCATCGGCGCCGGTCAGATGGGTAACGGCATCGCGCATGTCTGCGCGCTCGCCGGTTACGACGTCGGCCTCTACGACGTCAGCAAGGACCGGATCGAGGCGGGTCTCGCCACGATCAATGGCAACCTCGCCCGCCGCGTGCGCTCCGGCAAGCTTTCCGAGGCTGACCGCGATGCCGCCCTCTCCCGTATCAAGGGCGTCCCCTCATATGAGGGGTTCGGCGACTATGACCTCGTCATCGAAAGTGCCGTGGAGGATGAGCAGGTCAAGCGCAAGATCTACCAGGCGCTCTGCCCGCACCTGAAGCCCGAGTGCCTCGTCGGCTCCAACACATCCTCGATCTCGATCACCAGGCTCGCGGCCGCCACCGACCGTCCCGAGAAGTTCATGGGCATACATTTCATGAACCCGGTGCCGGTGATGGAACTCGTCGAGCTCATCCGCGGCATCGCCACGGATGAAGCCACCTTCTCGGTGGCCAAGGAATTCGCGTCCTCGCTCAAGAAGACGATCGCCGTCTCGGAAGACTTCCCCGCCTTCATCGTCAACCGCATCCTGCTGCCGATGATCAACGAGGCGATCTACACGCTGTATGAAGGTGTGGGCGGCGTGGAAGCCATCGACACCGCCATGAAGCTGGGCGCCCGGCACCCGATGGGTCCGCTGGAACTCGCCGATTTCATCGGCCTCGATACCTGCCTCTCGGTGATGCAGGTGCTGCATGACGGATTGGCGGATTCGAAGTACCGCCCCTGCCCGCTGCTGGTCAAATATGTCGAGGCCGGATGGCTGGGCCGCAAGACCAACCGCGGCTTCTACGACTACCGCGGCGAGACGCCGGTTCCGACGCGGTGATCGCAGAGCGATCGCCACTCTCAATTGAGCCCGTCATCCCGGCGAAAGCCGGGACCCCTCACCTCATTGGCGCCTTCGCCGAGATGACGGCAGACAGATCGATTTTGTAACGATTGCTTTTCGGCGTGTCAGGGCTGGCCGCTACCCCCCTACCAGATCACCGGAACACCCGTCCCTGGCCGCGCCCGTCGGCGGCTACTTCTGCGCCAGTGCCGCATTGATGAGCGCCTGCGCGTCCGGGCTCGCCCAGTCGGCAGGCCCCAGGATGCGACCAAGCTCGCGGCCATGCCGGTCGATGAGGAGCGTCGCGGGAAGTCCCGCCGACTGGAGGTCAGTGACGATCTTCGTCGAGGGTTCGACATAAAGCTTCAGATTGTCGACGCCCGTTTCCTTCAGGAAGGCAGCGGAAGCTTCTGCCCCCTTGCGGTCAACACTGACGGCCACCACCTCGAACTGGTCGGAGCCCAGCTCCTTCTCCAGCTTCGAGAGGTCGGGCATTTCCTTTCGGCACGGCGCGCACCAGGTGGCCCACAGGTTCAGCAGCACCACGCGGCCCTTCCAGTCGCTGAGCGTCAGCGGCTTGCCGGCGCCGTCCTGAAAGGCAAGGGTCGGCAGCGCTTTTGGTTCGGGATGGATCAGGAAGGCCGCCAGCGGACCAGTCGCGAGGTCCTGCGAGAGGCTGGCGGTGGCTGTTGCGGGGGCGACAGCGGCGGTTTCGACAGGTCCGGCCTTGCGCCCGGCGGCCTCATACAGATAATAGCCTGTAATCGCTGCGAGAATAACGAGGCCCGCCGCGATCTGCGCCAGGGGGCTGGATGTCTTCTTTTCGGTGCTCATGCGCAGGGTGTCTCGGACGGAATGAAGGATTTTCGATGACCAACAAGATGTGGGGCGGGCGTTTCCAGTCGGGGCCGGACGCGATCATGGAAGAGATCAACGCCTCGATCGGCTTCGACAAGCGCCTCTTCCGGCAGGACATCGCGGGCTCGAAGGCGCATGCCGCGATGCTGGCGAAGCAGGGAATCATCTCGAAGTCCGATGCCGCCCTCATTAGGAAGGGTCTCGACCAGGTGCAAGCCGAGATCGAGGCCGGCACGTTCACGTTCTCGCGCGCGCTGGAGGACATCCACCTCAATGTCGAATCCCGCCTGAAGGACCTGATCGGCCCCGCCGCCGGGCGCCTGCACACCGCCCGCTCGCGCAATGACCAGGTGGCGGTCGACTTCCGCCTCTATGTGCGTGACACCGTGGACCACCTCGACAGCCAGCTGAAGGAACTGCAGCTGGCGCTCGCCACCAAGGCGGAGCAGCACGCCACCACCGTCATGCCGGGCTTCACCCATTTGCAGGTCGCCCAGCCCGTGACCTTCGGCCACCACATGCTGGCCTATGTGGAGATGCTGGCGCGCGACCGCTCACGGCTGGCGGACGCCAGGAAGCGCATGAACGAGAACCCGCTGGGTGCCGCCGCACTCGCCGGAACGAGCTTCCCCATCGACCGCCACATGACGGCGGCGACGCTGGGCTTCGACGGCCCGACGCGCAATTCGCTGGATACCGTGGCCGACCGCGATTTCGTTCTCGAGACGCTGTCGGCCTGCGCCATCTGTTCCATGCATCTGTCACGGCTGGCCGAGGAGATCGTCATCTGGTCGACCAGCCAGTTCCGCTTCGTGAAGCTGTCGGACAAGTTCACCACCGGCTCCTCCATCATGCCGCAGAAGCGCAATCCGGATGCCGCCGAACTCGTTCGCGCCAAGCCAGGTCGCATCATCGGAGCACTCTTGTCGCTGCTCACCGTCATGAAGGGCCTGCCTCTCACCTATTCAAAGGACATGCAGGAAGACAAGGAGCCCGCCTTCGACGCCTTCGACAACATGTCGCTGGCGATCGCCGCGACCACCGGCATGGTGAGGGACATGGCTCCAAACACCGACGAGATGCGCAAGGCCGCCGCCTCCGGCTTCTCCACCGCCACCGACCTTGCCGATTGGCTCGTCCGCACGCTCAAGATGCCCTTCCGCGAGGCGCACCACGTGACGGGAAGCCTCGTGGCGCTTGCCGAGAAGCAGGGCTGCGATCTTCCGGAACTGCCGCTGGCCGCCATGCAGTCTGTCGAGAAGCGTATTACCAAGGATGTCTACAAGGTGCTGACTGTTGAAGCCTCCGTCGCCTCGCGCGTAAGCTTCGGCGGCACCTCACCCGCGAATGTGAAGCGCGAAGCGAAGCGCTGGCTCAAGCTGCTGAAAGGCTGACTTCCATGAAAACCGTTCTCCTGCTCCTCGCGATGTCACTCAGCCTTGCCGCCTGCGGCATCAAGGGCGATCCGCAGCCGCCGAAATCCACCGAGACCCAACAGGCTCAATAACCAATGCATCATTTTGCCTATCATGACGGCGTGCTCCATGCCGAGGATGTCAACCTGAAGGAACTGGCCGAGGAAGTCGGCACACCCTTCTATTGCTATTCCTCGGCCACGCTGGAGCGCCATTACAAGGTCATGCGCGATGCCTTCGCCGGTACCGACCACATGATCTGCTATGCGATGAAGGCCAATTCCAACCAGGCCGTCATCCGCACCATGGCGGAACTGGGTGCCGGCATGGACGTCGTCTCCGAAGGTGAATTGCGCCGCGCTCTGGCAGCAGGCGTTCCGGCCCGCAAGATCGTGTTCTCAGGCATCGGCAAGACGGCGCGCGAAATGGCGCTGGCGCTGCGCGAGGGCATCGCCTGCTTCAACGTCGAGTCCGAACCCGAACTCGAACTGCTGTCGGAAGTGGCCAAGCGCGTCGGCCAGCGCGCCGCCGTGTCGATCCGCGTCAACCCGGATGTGGACGCCAAGACTCACCACAAGATTTCCACCGGCAAGGCCGAGGACAAGTTCGGCATCTCCTACAAGCGCGCGCGTGAGGTCTATGCCCGCGCCGCATCACTGGCGGCAATCGACGTTGCCGGCATCGACATGCACATTGGCAGCCAGATCACCGAGCTCGAGCCCTTCGCCAAGGCCTTCAAGCTGATGGGCGAGCTCACCGAGGAGCTGCGCAAGGACGGCCACAATATCCGCCACCTCGATCTGGGCGGGGGTTTGGGCGTTCCCTATCGCGGCACCAACGATGTTCCTCCGCACCCGGATGAATATGCCGCGATGGTGAAGCAGACGCTCGGCCATCTGAACCTCAAGTTCGTGCTGGAGCCCGGCCGCATGATCGTCGGCAATGCCGGTGTTCTCGTCTCACGCGTCATCTACGTGAAGGACGGGACCGAGAAGCACTTCGTGATCCAGGACGCCGCGATGAACGACCTGATCCGCCCCACCCTCTATGACGCCTATCACGAGATCATCCCCGTGGCCGAACCCACCAGCACCGACACCATGATGGCCGACGTGGTGGGGCCGGTCTGCGAGTCGGGCGACTATCTCGCCAAGGGCCGGAAGCTGCCCCGGGTTGAGCCGGGCGACCTGCTCGCCACCATGACGGCGGGCGCCTATGGCGCGGTGCAGGCCGGGACCTACAACACCCGGCCGCTTATCGCGGAAGTACTCGTCAAGGATGGCACATGGGCGCTGATCCGCCCGCGCCAGACCTACGAGGAGTTGATTGGCATGGACAGGCTCGCCTCCTGGCAGGCGAAGAAATGACCCCGGTGGGGTGTTTCACGCCTGTGACCGGACCTTGGGCGCATTTTGGCCGCCATCTGTGTTATAGCTAGGCTCGAAATGGCGACCGAACCCGACAAAGCTCCTCACGTCGAGCGCAAGATCACCCAGGCCCAGCTGGCGCTGAATTTCGAAGGCTTCTGGGCACTGCTGTACTGGCCGCTGCTCATCGTGGCGGGCGCTGCAGCCTTGGTGATTGGCGGCGTGCTGCCGCTGCTGCCGGTGTGGCCGCGCGCCGTGCTGCTGGCGGCCCTTGCCATGGCCTTGCTGTGGTCCCTCATCCCACTCAGCTACTTCTTGCGCAGCGGCTGGGCCAGCCGTCAGGATGGCATGCGCCGGGTCGAAGAGAAGTCTGGGCTTGCCCACCGCCCCGTGTCAGCCCTCGACGACAAACTTCCCGACAATGTCACCAACCATGTCCAGCATGTGCTGTGGCGGGAACACCGCCTGCGGCAGCTGAAGAGCCTCGACGTCCTCAAGGCGGGCCGACCCACCTCCAGCTGGCGGGACATTGACCCCTACGCCATTCGCCTTCTCGTTGCGCTGGGGCTGGTCGCTGCGCTGCTGCTCGGACCGGGCAGCGCCAGGCGCAATCTTGCCGACAGCCTCGCGTTAAACGCCCCGGCTTCAGCGCCGCAGCTGGCGGTTGACGTGTGGCTAAGGCCCCCGGCCTACACGGGCAAGCCGCCCTTCCTGCTCACCAGCGCCGCCATGGCGGAGCGTTTGAAGCAGGACCCCGAACTGCATGTGCCGGAGAACGCGGTGATGTCGCTGCGCATTACCGGTGGCAAGGAACCGCGGCTCTCCTTCCACCAGCCGGTCGATGGCGGTGGCTCAGCGCCCGAGGTTGAAGGCTTCAAGCCACAGATCAAGACCGCCGACGGCCTGTTCCAGGCCGATGTGACGCTGACGCGACCGGCCACTGTTGAGGTGACCGATGGCGGCAAGACGCTGGGCAGCTGGCGTATCGCGCTCATTCCGGACGCGCCGCCCAAGGTCGACATCACCGACATGCCGCAGGGCGATTCCTCTGGCATGCTGAGCACCAAGTGGAAGGTCTCCGATGACTACGGCGTCACCGGCGTGACATCCGACATCTATCTCGCGGACGGCCAGGACGAAGGCGTTGCCTTCACCGATCCCGGGATCTTCGAATTCGATCCGCCCAAGCTGCCGATCAACCTGCGCAAGGCCTCGCCCAAGGAAGAGTCAGGCGAGTCCAAGGCCGATGTCGCGGAACATCCGTGGGCCGGCTTCATGGTCGAGATGACATTGACGGCGCGTGACGCGGCAGGCCACACCACGGAAAGTGCCAAGCGCACCTTCCGGCTGCCGGAGCGCCAGTTCACCAACCTGCTCGCCCGCGCGCTGATCGAGCAGCGCCGCCGCCTGATCCTCAAGCCGGAAGAAGCCGGCGGCGTGGCAGAAATGCTGGACGCCATCATCACCTATCCGAAGGATCTGATCGACCGCTCCGGCACGCAGATTGCCATTGCGGCCGTGCTCTCGCACCTGCGCGCTGCCGGCGACCGCAACGAGGTCGACACGGTGATCAGCGACCTGTGGCAGATCGCCGTCAATGTCGAGGAAGGCGTGCTGGCGGATGCCAAGGCGGAACTTGAGGCCGCCCGCAAGGCGCTCGAGAAGGCGCTCAAGGAAGGTGCACCACCGGAGCGCATTGCTGAACTCACCAAGAAACTCCGACAGGCCCTTGACCGCTACATGCAGTCTATGGCGCAGGAAGCACAGAAACAGCTCTCGCAGGGCCAGCAGAAGCAGGACCGGCAACCTCCCGGCAAGGTGGTGACGCCGCAGGACCTGCAGAAGATGCTGGACATGATCGACAAGCTGTCGAAGAGCGGCAACAACGAGGCCGCCCAGCAGATGCTCTCGCAGCTTGAGGATATCCTGCGCAACCTGAAGCCGGGCACGCCGCAGCAGGGTCAGTCCCAGGGCCAGGACAGCCCTCTCAGCCAGATGCTGGACAAGCTCTCGGAGCTGATGCGCCAGCAACAGAAGCTGATGGACGAGACCCAGCGCGCGCCACAACAGGACATGGGCGAGCAGGACCAGCAAAGCGGCCAGCAGCCAGGACAGGACAGCCAGCAGGGCATGGGCAGCCTCGGTGACCGCCAGCAGGGCTTGGGCCAGATGCTCGACGAACTGATGAAGCAGTTCGGCCAGAACGGCATGCAGGCGCCACAATCCTTTGGTCAGGCCGGCAAGAACATGAAGCGCGCCGAAGGTTCGTTGCGCGAAGGTGATCGCGAACAGGCACTCGGCGACCAGGGCGAGGCCATGTCCAAGCTGCGCGAGGGTGCCAAGGGCATGGCGGAACAGCTGATGCAACAGTCCCGCGGCCAGCAGGACTCGCAGGGCCGTGACGGCGAAGCACGCGGCGACAACCGCGATCCGCTGGGCCGCCCACTGCCCAGCAGCGGCGAAGAGCAGGGCGGAATGCACGATATGCTGCCATCCGAACTCGCCATCGAGAGGGCGCGCCAGATCCTCGACATGCTGCGCTCCAAGGCTGGCGAGACCGGTCTCCCGAAGTATGAGCGCGACTACATCGACCGGTTGCTGAACGGCCTCTACTGAGCGATGGGCTCACGCTGCTCAAGTGTCAGGTTGCCGGCCGTCAGCCACCACCGGCCATCGTGGCGACGAATCGCCGAGACCATCGGGCCACCCGCAAGCCGACTGCCGATGGTCACTGGCATCAGCGTCCTTTCTGTATCCGTATCAACCGCCACGAAGGCGACTCCATCAATCACGGTGAGCAACACATAGCTCTGGAAGTTACCTCCGCCATCGCGGAGCGTGCCGCCTGCCCTCGCCGGCCCCAGCGATTGCGTGGTGAGCAGGTCGCCGCCCTGCGGCCCCTCCATGATCACCTTGCGCTTGGGAGGCGGAAAATTCAGGCCGAGGTTGACGGGCGGGTTCTCCATGCTGTTCAGCACATTCACCTTGTAGGCGGCAAACGCGATCACACCGGCCGCGAGGCTCAATGACAGGACATAGGTGACGGTGTCAGCTAATTTATCAGGCATCGCTTCATGTCGCTCCCATGCGTCAACCTACAACGCTGAAATTGCGCCAGACTTGCGAATCTCAGCGGTCGCGGCGCAGTGCGAGGCCCTTGCGGGCAAGCGAGAGGAGGCACCGTCCGGCAATTGCCTCTGCGAGGTCGGCATTCTGGCGTGCCGCCAGAACGTTGGCTGACAGTGTGCTGCCCGCCGTGACGAGGTCTGAAAGACCCCAGGCGCGGAGCTGCGCCATCACCAGCCGCTGGCGGCGGAAGAACACCGGTGGCCGGGCTTGCTTCACCACCTGGTCGGCCGTCGCGCCGCGATCGATGGCGAGGCGGAACTCCGCCAGCTTCAGCGCCTGCATATGCACGATGCCCAACAGCCGCCCGGCATCCTGGCCGCCGCGCACCAGATCGTGGAACAGCCGGTCAGCCTCTTCCACGTCGCCACCGAAAACGCTGTCGGCAAGTTCATCAGGTGTCGAGCCCGTATCATTGCCGCAAATCGCCTCGACGTCCTCAAGGCCAACGCGCTCGCCTCCGAGGCAATAGAGCGCCAGTTTCTCGGCCTCGCGCTTGGCCAGTCCGCGCGACGTTCCGGCCAGTTCGATGAAGCGTGCCAATGCATCCTGGCCGATCTTGATATTGTCCTGTGCAAGAAGATGCTCGACCATTCCGGCAATTTCGCCGGCCTCCGCCTCATAGAGTGGCAGGATGAGGGCATGCGGGCTCTTCTCGAACTGGGTGCGCAGCTGCGAGTTCTTGGGCAGCGTGGCAGCTTCCGCCACAACGAGATTTCCCTGCACCTTGCCCTCAAGAAGCGGGAGCACCGCCTTGAGAAGACCGTCGCCGGCGCCCTTCACCCACACCGCCTTGGAGCCGCCGAACATCGAGATCGACTGCACCTCGTCCACGAGACGGGCAGGGTCGGAGGCGACGTCCTGTTCGGCGAGCACCGTCACCGAAAAGGGATCATCGAGTGAGCCAGCCACCTTCTTCACCGCACGCTGTGCGAGTTCGCGTACCGCATCAACCTCCTCGCCATAGATCAGGATGGCGGCGATGGCGGGATCGGGCTTGCGGAGGAAGGCATCGAGCCCGGCGGGCTTGATGGCCGTCATGAGCTTTGCGATTGCCTGGCGAAGAAGGCAGCAAGACGGGTGCGAATATCGGCGCCGACTTCGCGGGCGGCACGTTCGGTGGCGTCCTTCTGGGCCTGCAGGTCCGCGAAGGGCTGGCGGATCACGTCATAGGGAACGCGCGAAAAGGTGGTGCCCTTGGTGAGCACCTTGCCATTGGACCGGTCGATCAGCTCGTAGCTGGTGGTGATCAGGATAGCCTGACGCGTCACCGCCGGCTGCTTCTTCTGGATCACGCCATTGTCGGCCACGGTCGTGGTCAGGTTCAACAGATACTTCTCCTCGCCCCTGCCGGACTGCATGGAGGAGATGAGCTCGTTGCGGATCAGCTGCCCCGGCCGGTCGGAGGCCTCGGGGATGGAGATCGCAGCCAGGCTGCCGGCCACGCCTGGCGAGGTGGCCGAGGAGCCATACATGGGATGATAGCCGCAGCCAGCCAGAACCAGCGCGGCAACCGTAAGGAGAATGGCGGAAAGTCTTGGCATCAGCCCACAATATTGGCGATACGGCCGGGCACCACAATCACTTTCTTCACCGGCCGGCCGTCCAGCGCCCGCGCCACGGAATCGAGCTTCAGCGCCAGTTCCTCGATCGCCTTGGCGTCGAGGCCCTTGGCCACCGTGATCTCGTCACGGCGCTTGCCATTGACCTGGACCGCGATCGTCACCTGGTCGTCAGCCAACAGCGCCGGGTCAGCCTTGGGCCAGGCCGTATCCACCACGAAGCCGGGCATTCCCATGGCCTGCCAGCACTCCTCCGCCAGATGCGGCATCATGGGAGCCGAGGTAAGCACCAGGAACTCGGCTGCTTCCTTTACCGAAGCCGCATCCGCCTTGCCGCCGGAGAGCGCGGCGCCGAGCGCATTGGCCAGTTCATAGATGCGGGCGATGGCGCGGTTGAAGCGCAGCGAGGAGAGATCGTCCGTCACCGCATGGAGCGCCTTGTGGGCCACGCGGCGGAGTTCCAGCGATGCCGCCGCATCCTCGCCGCCGGTATAGGCTGCGGAATCGTTGACGAGGCGCCAGATGCGCTGGGTGAAGCGCCAGGCACCTTCAGCGCCAGTTTCCGTCCATTCGATATCGCGCTCGGGCGGCGTATCGGAGAGCATGAACCAGCGTGCGGTGTCGGCGCCGAAGCGGGCGATGATGTCGTCGGGATCAACGACGTTCTTCTTCGACTTCGACATCTTCTCGACGCCGCCCACTTCCAGCGGCTCGCCGGTCGTCGCATGCACCCACTTGCCATTCTGGTTCACGGCATCAGACGGCAGCACCCACTCACCGTTCAGTGTACGGAAGGTTTCATGGATGACCATGCCCTGCGTGAACAGGCTCTCGAAGGGTTCCTTGATGGCGAGATAGCCCGTCGCTGTCATGGCGCGCGCATAGAAGCGCGAATAAAGCAGATGCAGGATCGCATGTTCGACGCCGCCGATGTACTGGTCGACACCCATCCAGTACTTGCCCGCCGGCATGTTCACCGGATCCGTCGCGTGCGGCGAGCAGAAGCGTGCGTAATACCACGACGAGTCAATGAAGGTGTCGAAGGTATCGGTCTCGCGTTTCGCAGGCTTCCCGCAGGACGGGCAGTCGACGAGCTTCCATGTCGGGTGATGCTCCAGCGGATTGCCCGGCTTGTCGAAGGTCACGTCTTCCGGCAGCGTCACCGGCAGCTGGTCCTTGGGCACCGGAACGATGCCGCAGGAGGCGCAGTGGATCACCGGGATCGGGCAACCCCAGTAACGCTGGCGCGAAACACCCCAGTCGCGCAGGCGGAAGTTCACCTTGCGCTCGCCGATGCCCATCTTCTCCATGCGGGCGGCAATGTCCTGCTTCGCCTCCGGCACGCTCATGCCATCGAGGAATTCGGAGTTGATGAGAACGGTGTTGTCACCCTCCTTCTCGAGGAAGGCCTCGGTGCCGACGTCAAAGGTCCGGGGATCGGTTCCCTTCGGCGCCACCACCGGGATGACTGGCAGATCATACTTGCGCGCGAAGTCGAGGTCGCGCTGGTCATGCGCGGGGCAGCCGAAGATGGCGCCCTCGCCATAGCCCATGAGCACGAAGTTCGCGGCATAGACCGGCAGGCGCACATCCGGCCGGAACGGATGACGGGCATAGAGGCCAAGCGCACAACCCTTTTTCTCGGCGCGTTCGATGGTCTCCTCGGAGGTGCCGAGGGCGGCCACTTCGCGACGGAAGGCAGCAAGCCCCGCATCCGTCTCGGACAGGCGCCGGGCCAATTCATGGTCGGCCGAGATGGCACAGAAGCTGGCGCCAAAGATCGTGTCGTGGCGGGTGGTGTAGACCGTGAGGCGCTCATCGAGCACCTTGCCGTTCTCGTCTTCCAGCGCGAAGGAGAAACGCATGCCCTCGGAACGGCCGATCCAGTTCTTCTGCATCAGGCGCACTTTTTCAGGCCACTTGGTGAGGCCATCAAGCGCTGTGAGCAGTTCATCGGAGTAAGCGGTGATCTTCAGGAACCATTGGGCCAGTTCGCGCTTCTCGACCAAAGCACCCGAGCGCCAGCCGCGGCCGTCAATCACCTGTTCGTTGGCAAGCACCGTGTGGTCGACCGGGTCCCAGTTCACCATGGAGACCTTGCGCTCGACGAGGCCGGCCTTCATGAAGTCGATGAACATCGCCTGCTCATGCATGTAGTAGGAGGGATCGCAGGTGGCGATCTCGCGGCTCCAGTCGATTGCCAACCCCATGGATTGCAGCTGGCGCTTCATGGTGGCGATGTTGTCGTAGGTCCAGGACTTGGGGTGGATGCCGCGATCGATGGCGGCGTTTTCGGCCGGCATGCCGAAGGCGTCCCAGCCCATGGGGTGGAGCACGTTGAAGCCCAGCGCCCGGCGGAAACGGGCGATGACGTCGCCCATGGTGTAGTTCCGGACGTGGCCCATGTGGATGCGGCCCGACGGATAGGGGAACATCTCGAGCACGTAATATTTCGGGCGCGAGGCGTCTTCCCTGGCCTCAAAGCTCTTGTGGTCGGTCCAGTGCTTCTGCCAGCGCGGCTCGGCGTCGCGCGGGTTGTAACGTTCGGTGCTCACGGCAGTCATCCTGTCGAAACGGGGCGGATCTCGGCGATGCTGGTACCAGTCCTTGAAAAGCCCTGCAAGCTTGGCCTAAAGCAGCGTCATTACAGGAGTTTCCGGCATGGTTCACCAGGGTCTGAAAAACGTGCTGAACGGCGTGGTGGCGGCCGCCCAGGCCGCTGGCCGCAGCCCTGAAAGCGTCACCCTCATCGCCGTCTCAAAGACCTTCGATGGCCCGGAGATCGTGCCGGTCATCGAGGCGGGCCAGCGGGTATTCGGCGAGAACCGCGTGCAGGAGGCGAAGGCCAAGTGGCCGGCCCTCAAGATAGGCTGGCCGGACATTGAACTGCACCTGATCGGCCCCCTCCAGTCCAACAAGGCAGCGGAGGCGGTGCAGCTGTTCGACGCCATCCATACCGTGGACCGGCCCAAGGTCGCCGAGGCCATCGCCAAGGAAATACGCAGGCAGGCCAAGCCCTTGAAGCTTTTTGTGCAGGTGAACACCGGTCGCGAGCCGCAGAAGGCGGGGATCGACCCCGATCAGGCGGATGCCTTCCTGCGCGAATGCCGGGACGTTCACGGCCTCGACATCTCCGGCCTCATGTGCATCCCACCTGCCGAGGAAGACCCCAAACCGCATTTCATCCTGCTGGCGGAAATTGCCGGCCGGAATGGCCTGTCCCAACTGTCCATGGGCATGAGTGGTGACTACGCCGCCGCCATCGCCTGCGGTGCCACCTATGTGCGCGTCGGCTCGGCAATCTTCGGGACGCGCGGCTAGATCCGGATCCTGCTCTTCGGCCCGATCAGGCCGAGGATGGTGCGCATGTCGCGCATCGACACGGCGATGCAGCCCGCCGTGGGGCCGCCATCCGGCTGGCGGAGGTGGAAGAACACCGCACTCCCGTGCCCCTGCACCCGCGGCCGTTCATTATGCGAAAGCTCCACCACAACGTCGTAGAGGCGGTCCGGGCGCTGCATCGTCTCGTGCGAGGTGGCATAGGGGATGCGGACCAGGCGATTATAGTTGCGGTCGCCCACCGTCTCACACCACCCGTCATAATCCCTCATCGCCTGGGCCTGGAGGCCGGTGCGCGGCGGCAGTCCCTTGTCCGCGCGGTAGAACAGGCGGCGGACCTGCCACGCGCCACGCGGACTCGCCCCGTCGCCTTCACGCTTCAGGTAACTCTTGCCGGACCGGCCGAGGGAGCAGGGAAAAGTCATCTCGCCCACCTTGAGAAGGCCCGTGGTGGCGCGTGGATGTCGTGTGAGGACGCGGATGGTCTGGACAGTTCTCTTCACAGGGATTGGGTTTCCAGCGCTTTGGCCTTGAAAAGGCCACGCGACACCCTAACATTCAGAAGCGCGGGAGCAAGGGATTTCAAAGACTTCCGGGCATAGGGGTAGCGATGGGCGGCACGAAGAAAATCATCATCGTCGATGACGACGACATGCTGCGCGAGACGCTGACCGAACAATTCTCCCTCCATGACGAGTTTGCCGTGAGCGAGGCCGCCACCGCCACTGCCGGCATCAAGGCCATGAAGGCCGACAGCGCCGACCTCGTGATCCTCGACGTGAACCTGCCCGACATGGATGGCCGGGAGGCCTGCAAGATCATGCGCCGCAACGGCTACAAGGGCCCGGTGATCCTGCTCACCGCGCAGGTCTCAGAGGCAGACACCATCCTCGGTCTCGATGCCGGTGCCAATGACTACGTGACGAAGCCCTTTCGCTTCGCCGTGCTGCTGGCCCGTATCCGCGCCCATCTGCGCCAGCACGAGCACAGCGAGGATGCCACCTTCAAGGTCGGTCCCTACACGTTCAAGCCTTCATCCAAGCTGCTTTTGCGTGACGACAGCCGCAAGATCCGGCTCACCGAAAAGGAAACCGCAATCATCAAGTTCCTGCTGCGCTCAGGCGAGCAGATCGTGGGTCGTGACGTACTGCTTCAGGAAGTCTGGGGCTACAATGCCGGGGTGACCACCCACACGCTTGAAACCCATGTGTACCGGCTCCGCCAGAAGATCGAGCGCGACCCGTCGCATGCCGAAATCCTGGTCACCGAAGGCGGCGGCTACAAGCTGGTCCCCTGAACTTGGCGGGCGGGTGCCCATCCTGTAAACGAACAATAAAGAACCTAGGGGCGAAAAGAAGCAGGGCCAAGGGCCGGGGTTTCATGAGTGTAAGGGCGGACGTCGAGACATTGCGCAGCATTCCGATCTTTTCGGAATGCGATGCCGTTCATCTGCAGCTTCTGGCATTTTCCGCGGCGCGCCAGAGCTTCACGTCGGGCGAGTTCATCATCCGCCAGGGCAACAAGGGCACGGCTGCCTTCCTGATCCTCAATGGCGAGGTGCGACTTGCTGCCAGCGATGCAGGTCCTCTCGGCTCCGCCGGGCCCGGCGCGCTGCTGGGCGAGGTGGCGATGATCGGCGACCGCCCCTACTCGGTGACGGCCACGGCGGTGGATACGGTGTCTACCGCGCGTATCGACCGCGAATTGTTCATGCGGGTGGCACGTGAATTTCCGGAATTCGGAACGGCGGTGTTCAATGTCCTCTCCCGGCGGCTCGGCCTCGTGATGGGTGACCTCGAATCTGCGCGCCAGCAATTCGAGAGGGCACGCTCCTTCAAGAGCATCTGATCAGGCAGCGGTGAAGCTCGCCATGACCGGCACGTGGTCGGAGGGCTGCTGCCAACCGCGGGCTTCCTTGAGAATGTCGATCTTCTTGCAGTTCGGCGCCAGGCCGGCGGTGGACCAGATGTGGTCAAGCCTGCGGCCACGGTCGGCCGCCAGCCAGTCACGCGCCCGGTAGCTCCACCAGGTATAGAGCTTCTGCTCTGCCGGCACGTGCTGGCGCAGCAGGTCCACCCACTTGCCCTTCTTCTGGATGCGCAGCAGGCCCTCGGTCTCGATGGGCGTATGGCTCACGACCTTGAGCAGGTCCTTGTGCGACCACACATCGTGCTCGAGCGGCGCGATGTTGAGGTCGCCCACCAGGACGCTCTCATGGCCCTTCGGCACGCAGTCCTTGCCGAACCAGGCCTCGAGCTCGTCGATGAACTGGAGCTTGTGGGCGAATTTCTCGTTGATGCTGGGGTCCGGTTCATCGCCGCCCGCCGGCACGTAGAGATTGTGGATTGTCACCGACTTCTTGCCCGCCACCGTCACTGATATATGGCGGCAGTCTTCCTTGCCGCAAAACGGCTTCGTGGACTGTGCGAGGAAGGGCCGCTTCGAGACGATGGCAACGCCGTGATAGCCCTTCTGGCCGAACTCGGCGATGTGCTCATAGCCCGCATCGCGAATGGGGCCGGAGGGGAACTGGCCCTGCGGACACTTGGTTTCCTGCAGGCACAGCACGTCCGGCTGCCAGCGATCCAGAAGCGTGGTGACCAGCCCGATGCGAAGGCGGACCGAATTGATGTTCCAGGTAGCGACCTTGAGACTCATGCACCTGCCTTAGCCGCAGTGATGCGCGGCTGGCAAGCCGTCAGGAGTCCGGGTGGCCAAACACGGCTTTCCAGTCCCGCTTCATGTCCACCACGTGCCAGCCGCGCGCTGGCGCCTCGGCCAGTGCGGCCACCAGCTTTCCCGTGCTCTTCGTCACCGCGTCGTAGGCATATTCACGCTCGCCGTCGGTGTGATGAACGATGAGACCGAAGCTTGGGCGCGGATTGCCTATGGTGGTGTATTGGAGCATGGCATGGTCGCCATCACTGTTGCCGCAGCAGATGATCGGCCGCCGCCCAATAAACTGGTGGATGCCCGCGGGCTTGGCGTGTTTATCGTTGATGAAGAGGTGCTCCAGCGACTTGGTCAGCACTGGCACGCCGTCACGCAACTCAAAGGACGGCCGGCCGGTAGATCCCACCACGCGTTCGTGCGGAATGCCATAGACCCGCTCCACCCATACCCGCATGAAATCCGTGCCGCCGCCCGACACGATGAAGTTCTTGAAGCCCCTGCCATCCAGAAGACGAAGCAATTCCTGCATGGGCTGGTAGGTCAGCTCGTCGTAGCGCCGCCCGAAGCGCGGATGCCGCGCCCCAGCGAGCCAGGCTTCGACCGCATCACGGAACGCATCGATGGTGACCTCCGCGTGGGTGAGCGCGATAACCTCCCTCAGGCCGGCATAACCATCTTCCAGCAGCTTGCTGAAGTCACCCGCTAGCGCAGCCTGCACCATGGGAGATGCCGAAAGCTCAGGGTCCGCCTCCACACGCCTGCGCAATTCATCAAGGCCGAACGCCGCCTGGAAGGGGATCGGATTCTCCGGCCATAGCGTGCCGTCATTGTCGAAAACAGCAACGCGATCGGACACCGGAATAAAGTCAGATGATCTCTCGTCCGTCACACGCGGCAGAAATGCCAGCACAGCACTTTTTGCCGCGCTATCATTCCACGACGGAAGCGGATCGGATGTCATGTCAGCAATCATGGAGGTGATGGAGCTTCTTCTGTGCCACGCCGTAGTCGCCAAGTTGATACAGGCTCAACGAGACAGCCTGAACCGGAAAACTCTTGAAGGGCTCCGCCTTCAGTGCGTCAATGAAGTCGTTGGTGCCAATGCCCACGGTGAGGTGCGCATTATAGTTCTGCCCGGTACGCGCAGTGATGAAACCCTTGACATAGTCGACCGTCGCTTGACCGATTTCACCGCCGCCAAGGCGAGGCGCGAAGGCCGCCGCCGTTCCCTCCGGGGTGGTAAAGGGAGAGATCGCATCAATGACCCGCAGTTGTGACCGCCGGAAATCGTCGGTCGGTGCGATGACGATGCCGGCAAGTCCGAGCTTGCCGTCGCTCAGGGCATAGAGGCCAGTCGCCTTGCTCCGCCAGTTCACTGGGCCCGCTGCCTGTAGCGCCGCGGAGACAACGTGCGCCGCCTCTGCGATCTTCTCGCGGTCGATGAAGCATTGTACCAGCGTCACATGTGGCGCGTGGTTGCTGTCGAAGGCAAAGCCCTTCGGAAAATCGGAACGCAACCGGTCGTTCAGGGCGCGGGCCAGCGCTATCGTGCCGGCGTCGGGGTCCATAAGCACGTTCACGGCAATCGGATCCATCCGGCTCTCCCCATAACAACCAAAGAATGAAGCAGGTCCGATGCTACAGCAAGCTACACTCAGAGCGGTCCCGTGCCAAGGGAGGCGTCAACACCAGCCAGCATGGGAGCTTTGTGCTAAGGCCCGTTCTTGCTGTCACGCTTGATCTTGACCACGAAGAGCTTGGGGTCCGGCTCGATGCCGGCTTGGAGGTTCTCGAGCGATACGGTGGTCTTGCGACCCTTGCCGTCGGAGACGATCCACTGCTGCAGCACCTTTCGAGCCTGGTCATAGACCAGGGTGAGCTGGCCGCTGCCCAGCGTGTTCTTCTTGTCCTCCACCGTCACGGTGGTCATGCCGTCCTGGTCCTGGAAATCAATGATGTCGGTTTCGTTGGCGATGTCCACCTTGTCACCAAGCACCAGACGAAGCGGCGTCTGGGAGAGCGGGAACTGGTCGCCCTTCTCCTTCTTGACGTTCTTGATGGTGAGCCAGGTGCCGTCCGAGACGATCAGGAAGGGATTGGGCGGCGCATATTCGAAGCGCATCTTGCCCGGCTTGGCGATATAGAAAATCCCTTGCGACATGTTGCCCTTCGGGCTGATCTGCGTGAACTCGCCCTGCAGGGTCTTGAAGCTGTTGAGATAATCCGAAATCGCGTTGACGGCACTCTGCTGCTCGGGGGTCAGCTTCATGGGTTCTGCGGCGACTGCCGGCAGGGCGGCCGCGGCAGCAAGAAGGGTCACTCCCAGGAAGGCACGGCGCGAGAGCTGCAAAAAACTGTTCATCCTGTTCTTTCCGGAAAAGGGCTGCGAAATTCGCCCGGTCTTCTATGCCATGGCAGCCTTATCCGCAAGAACGGGCCGAATTTGAGGCAAGCCCCGGGAAAGCTGCCACTCTCAGTCGCGGGCGCTGTCCCCCGGCACCAGGATTTCGCGCTTTCCGGTGGCATTGGCGGGTGAAATCAGTCCCTCGCGCTCCATGCGCTCGATCAGGCTCGCAGCCTTGTTGTAGCCGATCTGCAGTCGGCGCTGCACATAGGAGGTCGAGACCTTCTTGTCGCGCAGCACGACCTGCACCGCCTGGTCATAGAGGTCGTCGCCCGACCCACCACCTTCACCGCCGATGCCGCCCCCCTCGCCGAAGGATCCGTCCTCCGGCTCTTCGGTAACGGCCTCGACATATTGCGGGTCTCCCTGGGCCCTGAGGTGGCTGACGATCTTCTCGACCTCGTCATCGGCCACGAAGGGGCCATGCAGGCGCGAGATGCGGCCGCCGCCCGCCATGAAGAGCATATCGCCCTGGCCGAGCAGCTGTTCGGCACCCTGCTCGCCCAGAATGGTGCGGCTGTCGATCTTGGACGTGACCTGGAAGGAAATGCGCGTTGGGAAGTTGGCCTTGATCGTGCCGGTGATGACATCGACCGAGGGCCGCTGGGTTGCCATCACCACGTGGATGCCGGCGGCACGCGCCATCTGCGCGAGACGCTGCACGGCACCCTCGATGTCCTTGCCCGCCACCATCATCAGGTCGGCCATCTCGTCGATGATGACCACGATGTAGGGCATGGGCGAAAGGTCCATCGCCTCCTTCTCGAAGACGGGCTCGCCGGTCTCGGGGTCGAAGCCGGTCTGGACAGTGCGATGCAATTCCTCGCCCTTCTGCGCGGCGAGCTTCATGCGCGCGTTGTAGCCGTCGATGTTGCGCACGCCGACCTTCGACATCTTGCGATAGCGCTCTTCCATTTCGCGCACCGCCCACTTCAGGGCAACGACCGCCTTGCGCGGGTCGGTGACGACGGGCGCCAGCAGATGCGGAATTCCTTCGTACACGGACAATTCCAGCATCTTCGGATCGATCATGATCAGCTTGCAACGCTCCGGCGGCAACCGGTAGAGCAGCGACAGGATCATGGTGTTGATGCCAACCGACTTGCCGGAACCGGTTGTTCCGGCGATCAGCAGGTGCGGCATGCGCGCCAGGTCGGCGAACACCGGTTCGCCGCCGATGTTCTTGCCGAGTGCAATGGCGAGGTTGAGATTCGATTTCTCGAAGGCCTCGGAGCCCAGCATCTCGCGCAGGAAGACCGTCTCGCGCTTGGCATTGGGAAGTTCGATGCCGATGGCGTTGCGGCCCTGCACCACCGCGACACGCGCCGAGATGGCACTCATCGAACGCGCGATATCGTCAGCCAGCGAGATGACGCGTGACGACTTGATGCCGGGGGCGGGCTCGAGTTCGTAGAGCGTCACCACCGGGCCGGGGCGAACCTTGAGGATCTGCCCCTTCACGCCGAAGTCGTCGAGTACGCCTTCCAGCATGCGGGCATTCTGTTCCAGCGCCTCGTCCGAAAGCTCGGAGGGCTTGCCGACGCGCTTCGGCTCGGCCAGCAGCGTCAGGGGAGGCAGTTGATATTCCTGCGATGCACCGAATGCGAGGCCGGGCTGAAGGTCCTTCTTCAGCCGCTTGCCCTGCTTCAGCGGTTTGTGGGAGCGGGTGACCTTGGGAGCGGGAGTCTCGTCTTCCTCGGTCTCGGCCTCCTCGGCCTCATCCTCATAGGTGGGTTCGGCCTCATAGCCGTCGGCCGCGTAGGCCTCTTCTGCGGCGTAGTCTTCCTCAGGCTCCTGCTCTTCCACCTCCTCCGCGAACGGCGGAGCGGCACGGCGGGCCGAGAACACAGGCTCGATGCGCGCCATCCCGTAGCCGCTGCGGCGGGGGGGTTCGGTCTGGGGTGCCAGCCGGCGGATGATGTCGTCCTCGTCACCATGCTGCTCGAACTGGGCTTCCGCACGGCGCAGATCCCGCCAGCGCGACCAGAGACCGCGCATAGAGCGGAAGGCCATGCCAACGCCCGCACCCGTGGCCCGCAGCGCCTTGCGGCTGCGGCTGGGGGCAGCGGCGGCCCGTTCCACGGCGGCGGCGCGGCTGACGCCCAGCGCGCGGAGACCGCAGAACAGCGTCACCGCCAGCATCATGAGGCCGGTGACCAGCGTCGGGATCCAGCCGGAGATCACGACGGAGAGCACCATCATCAGCAGATTGTGGATGACATCCCCGGCATTGCCGCCGAGCCCGGAGGTGAGCGACCAGCTCGACGGCACCGGCAGGGCCGAAAGCGTGGCGCTGCCAGCAAGGCTGCAGCAGACCCAGGCGAAGGACTGGCGCAATGGCCGCGGCAAGCCTTGATGGGCGAGGAAGCCCACTGCCCAACGCATGGGGATGGCCAGCAGCACAAGCACGCCAAGGCCAAGGAACTGCATCAGTTCATCGGCGAGCACGGCACCGGGATAGCCCAGCCAGTTGCGTGCCGAACGGTCGAGCGCGTGGTTGAGGGAGGGATCGTCGACCGACCACGAGGCGAGCGACAAGCTGGCCGCGATGAGGGCAACGAACAGCAGAACGCCGGCGACCTCGAAAAGGCGGCGCTTCAGGAATATCCGAACGGCCGCAGGGACCGCGCTGTCGTCGGTGTCGTAGGACGGTTGATACGCCATCACAAAGCCTCCGCCGGGGAAACATTCCGCCGGCCGTAACACATGGTTAAGGCCATACTGGCGGGCTCGTGGTTAAGGCCCGGTTTAAGCCGACAATGAAGAAACCCGGCGAGGCATGGCCCCGCCGGGTTCCGGATTGTCGTTGCTGCGAAAGATCAGTTGTAGGCGCGCTCGCCGTGGTCGACGAGGTCAAGGCCTTCGCGCTCCTCCTGTTCCCTGACGCGCAGGCCAGTCACGGCCTTGCAGATCATGAGGGCGATGACGGACACAGCCGCCGTCCACACGATGGCAACGATCACTGCCATGATCTGCGCATACATCTGGCCGCTGAGCGAATAGGCCGCGGTGGCAACCGAAGTGCCGGCCGCCAGATAGTCCGTCACGCCCGTGCCGCCCAGCGCCGGGTTGACGAACACACCGGTCAGCAACGCGCCGAGGATGCCGCCGATGCCATGGACGCCGAAAACGTCGAGCGCATCGTCATATCCGAGCTTGGCCTTGAGCACGACCACCGCCCAGAGGCAGATGAAGCCTGCCGCAATGCCGATGAGGATCGCCGCGCCCGGCCCCACGAAGCCGCAGGCCGGGGTAATGGCGACGAGGCCCGCCACCGCCCCCGAGGCGCCGCCGAGCAGACTCGGATGGCCGCGGAAGATCCATTCTCCCCCGGTCCAGGCCAGCGCCGCTGCGGCCGCCGCGAGGGTGGAGTTCAGGATGATCAGCGCCGTCAGGCCATTGGCCTCCAGGCTCGAACCGGCATTGAAGCCATACCAGCCGAACAGCAACAGGCCAACGCCGGCGAGCACGAAGGTCAGGTTGTGCGGCGTGATGGGATCACGTCCGTAGCCCACGCGCTTTCCGAGGAACAGCGCGCAAACGAGACCGGCCACGCCGGCGTTGATGTGAACCACGGTGCCGCCGGCAAAGTCGAGGGCACCAAGGTTGAACAGATAGCCGTTGGCAGCGTTGACCAGCGAGCCATATTCGCCGAGCACAGCGGCCTTTGCGTCATCCGTGGTGGCTGCAGCCAGCGCATCAAGCAGTTGCTTGGCCTTGTCCGCGCCGACGAGCGAGCTGATCAGCGGCAGATTGTCGGCCGACAGCGTGTAAGCGTCAGGCCCCGCCCAGAACCACACCATGTGCGCCATGGGAAGATAGGCGAAGGTGAACCACAGCACCATGAACAGCAACACGGCGGAGAACTTCATGCGCTCGGCGAAAGCGCCGATGATGAGGGCCGGGGTAATGCAGGCAAAGGTCATCTGGAAGATGACGAAGGCCAGCTCGGGAATGTTGGTCTCCTTCGAGAAGGTGCCGATCTCACTGGCCGGCGTGACGCCTGCGAGCATCAGCTTGCCCAGGCCACCGAAGAACGGGTTCAGCGCGGCACTGGCATTGCCGCTGAAGGCCACCGAGTAGCCGTAGATCACCCACAGGATCGAGACGACGGAGAACACCGTCAGCACCTGCATCAGCACGGACAGCACGTTCTTGGCACGCACCAGGCCGCCATAGAACAGAGCGAGGCCAGGAATGGTCATCAGCACCACCATGCAGGTGGCGATCAGCATCCAGGTGGTGTCACCCTTGTTGACGGTGGCGGCGGCCTCAGCTGCAGACGCGAAAAGTGGAGTGAGGCCAAACCCCGCCGCAGCGAGCGCAAGCCTCTTGGTGAAAAGCTGGAATGACATAGGAACTGCTCCTCGATGCTTCTGTTAGAGTGCCGCCGTGCCGGACTCGCCGGTACGGATGCGAACCGCCTGCTCGAGCGGCAGGACGAAGATCTTGCCGTCGCCGATCTGGCCGGTCTGGCCCGTGGTCTGGATGGCTTCGATCACCTTGTCGGCCATGTGCTCGTCGACCGCGAGTTCGAGCTTCACCTTGGGAACGAAGCTCACGGTGTACTCAGCACCGCGGTAGAATTCGGTGTGGCCGCGCTGGCGCCCATGGCCACGCACCTCTGTCACCGTGATGCCCTGGATGCCAATGGCGCCGAGCGCCTCCCGGACCTCCTCCAGCTTGAACGGCTTGATCACTGCAATTATAAATTTCATGTACACCCCCGTCTCTTCGACCGGCAGTGCTTCACAAGATTCATGCCAGTTGCGTGCCGCAGCTAAGAAATTGAATACGCTATGAAAATTGAATTGTACCTTTAGCGTCTGCCTAAATAATTACCATTTTCTGAATGGCTTTGCTGGGCTGCTGTAATTTTAAGCAATAATCCGCGACGCAGTACCGCCTGTATTTCCCCACCGAAACTGGCAAACAGACAGCCATGACCAAGTCCCACGATATCATCGTCATCGGTGCTGCCCTGAATGGCCTGGCGTCAGCCCTCGCGCTTGGTGGCAATCATGTGAGGCGACCGCTTGACGTCGTCGTCGTGGATGCCAGGGACCCCCGCGCCTTCTCCTCGAATGCCTTCGATGGCAGGGCCTCTGCCATCACGGCCGCGGCGCGGCGCATGTTCGAGACGCTCGGCATCTGGGACAAGGTGGCGCACCAGGCCCAACCGATGGGAGAGATCATCGTCACCGACAGCGCGGTGCCCGGGGGCGCCCGGCCGGTGCTGCTGCAGTTCGGCGCCGATGACATGAAGGGCGGCCCCTCCTCCCACATGATCGAGAACCGCTTTCTCTATGCCGCCATGCTTGAGGCGGCTCAGACCTCGCCGCACATTCGCTTCTGCGTGGGCCAGGCAGTGGAGCACTATCACTTTGGCCCCGGCCTTGCCGCCGTGACACTGGCAGACGGCACAACACTGCGTGGCTCGCTCATCGTCGCCGCTGATGGCCGCAATTCCCCGGCGCGCGAGGCGGCCGGCATCAAACTCGTCGGCTGGCCCTATGACCAGATGGGCCTCGTCGCCACGGTGGAACACGAACTGCCGCACAATGGCCGTGCGGAGGAACATTTTACGCCGTCGGGCCCCTTCGCCATCCTGCCGCTTCCCGGCAACCGCTCGTCGCTCGTCTGGTCGGAACACACCGAGGCGGCGCAGCGCATGCTGGCGCTACCCCTGGAAGAGTTCACGCAGGAACTGAAGCTGCGCTTCGGCGATCATCTCGGCGATGTGAAACTGATCTCCGGCCGCCACGCCTATCCGCTGGCCATGTATCTGGCCGAAACCTTCACCGGCCCGCGCCTTGCCCTTGTCGGCGATGCCGCGCACGTGCTCCATCCGCTCGCAGGGCTCGGATTCAATCTTGGGCTCCGCGATGTCGCCGCACTCGCCGACTGCATCCATGATGCGGCAGGCCTTGGCCTCGACATCGGCAGTGAGGCGGTGCTCGACCGCTATACCCAGTGGCGCCGTTTCGACACGGTGGCAACCGGCGCCATGATGGACGGCATGAACCGCCTCTTCGCCAACACTAACCCGGTGCTGACGCTGCTGCGCCGCGCGGGCCTCCTGGCGGTGAACCGCATGGGCGGATTGAAGTCGATGTTCGTGTCGGAAGCCGCCGGCATCTCCGGTGACCTGCCGCGCCTGCTGCGCGGCGAGAGGGTCTAGCGGTTGAAGCCCGCCGCCGCGATCTTCTCGACATAGGCCACCCAGATCGTGTCGCGCTCGCGACCGAGCTTCAGCAGATAGGGCCAAGTATAGAGTCCCGTCGAGTGCCCATCATCGAAGACGATGCGCACGGCATAGCTGCCGATGGGCTCCAGCCGGCTGATCTTCACGTTGCGCTTGCCCCAGACCAGCTGCTCCTGCCCCGGCCCATGGCCCTTCACCTCGGCACTCGGACTCTCGACGCGCAGATACTCCGCAGGGAGTGCAATCTGCTCACCCGAATCGAAACGCACCTGAAGCTCGCTGCCGCCGGCGGCGAGGCGCAGCTCTTCCGGCCAGGGTTCACTCACGGTTGATCTCGCGCGCCTCGTCGGGGAGCATGATCGGAATACCATCGCGGATCGGATAGGCGAGGCCCGCCACACGCGAGATCAGCTCCTGGCGTTCAGCATCATATTGCAGCCTGGTCTTGGTCACCGGGCACACGAGGAGTTCAAGAAGGCGCGGGTCGGTGCGGATGTCAGCCATGGTGAGTTCCTACTGCAGGCGCGGCTTGGCGCCCTTGCCCATCTTGCTCAGAGCAACTTCCGTCAAGGCCACCAGCACATCGGCGCGGGTCTTGAGGTCGGGCGCCTCGAGCAGCGCCTGCTTCTCCTGCGGTGGATACGGCGCAAGCAGCGACAGCGTATTGACCAGCATCTCAGTGGGTGCGGTGTCGACTTCCTTCCAGTCGGCGCTCATGTTGTTGGCGTCGAGATAGTCGCGGAACACCTTGAGCAGTGCGGGGCGATTCACCTCCGCGGCACCAGCCCCCGTGGCGAGGTCCGCTGCGAAGGGATGATAATTGGCGATCACCTGCCGGAACGGCGTATCGACGGCGAACTCATCGACGATCTGAAAGCGGCTGACGCCCGTCAGCGTGATCATCATCCGGTCATCGGGAGTTTCCGACCACGAGGTTATGCGGCCGACGCAGCCGACTTTCATCAATGAGGGAACATCACCCGTCTCGTCACCTGCACTGGGCTGGATCATGCCGATCAGCCGGTCAGTGGACAGCGCATGGTCAACCATGGCGAGATAGCGCGGCTCGAAAATGTTGAGCGGCAGGTCGGCGCGTGGCAGCAGCAGCGCACCGGCCAACGGAAAAACCGGAATGCGCTGCGGCAGATCTTCGGGGCGGCGATAACGTTCAAAAATGCCCATCAGGAGAACAGCACTGAACTGAGCTTGCGGCGCCCCGCCAAGGTGAATTCATCCTTGGGGCCCCAGGCCTCGAAGAACTTGACGAGCTGCTTGCGCGCCGCCTCGTCATTCCATGCCCGCATCTTCTTGATGATATAGATCAGCTGGTCGGTCGCTGCCTCGCGCTCACTGGCGCCGTTGAGCAGTACGGCCAGATCGAGACGCGCCTGAAAGTCATCAGGATTCTTGTCGATCTGCGCCTTGAGCGTACCGATCTCGGAAACATCGACGGGGTTCAGTGCCAGATCGAGCTGCGCCTTGACGCTCAGCACCTCGGGGTCATTGGTCTTGGCGGGTGGCACCAGGGCGAGAGTCTTCTGGGCATTCTCGAGATCACCCAGCGCCATCTCGCAGCGCACGAGGCCTGCGATGGCACCAACATTCTCCCGGTCAACCTCAAGAAGCTGTGCGAAGAGCTGGGCGGCGTGCTGATAGTCCTTCTGTTCAACGAGGGCACGCGCATCGGCCAGCACCGCCTCGATTTCCTCGGCCATGCTGCCCTGGCCGCCAAGACGGTCGACGAACTGCTTGATCTGGCCCTCGGGCAGCGCCCCCATGAAGCCATCCACCGGCTGGCCGTTGACAAAGGCATAGACCGCCGGAATCGACTGGATGCGCATCTGCTGAGCGAGCTGCTGGTTCTCGTCGATATTGATCTTCACCATGCGCACCTTGCCACCGGCGGCGCGGACGACCTTTTCCAGTGCCGGGCCCAGCTGCTTGCACGGCCCGCACCATGGCGCCCAGAAATCGACGATGACCGGCTGCTGACGCGACGGCTCGATCACGTCCTGCATGAAGTTCTGGGTGCTGGAGTCCTTGATCAGGTCGGCCGCCGCGACTGGCGCAGGGGTGCCGGTGGGCTGGCCACCGAATGTCATGCTCATGTGAATGCCCTTCGAAACTCTCTCTCGCTCCTATGTGGAGCAAACCATTCTTCTTTTCAATGACAGGGCCCTCAAGCCACCGCCACGACCTTTGGCTCATGTCCGCAGGACCGGATGAAGGCCACGAGGTCCTGCGAGCGGATGGTGGTGGTCGCCGTGTTCTCCAGCGGATGATAGTTTACCAGCTCATGGGCCATCATGGCAGCGTCCAGCACAACGTTGACGCGCTTTTCCGTGTCGTTGATCAGGCCGAATGGGGTAACGGAACCCGGTTCGACCCCAAGAACTTCCCGGAGCAGCTCCGGCTTGCCGAAGGACAGCCGCCGGGACCCGATCTTGGCTGGCGCGGCCTTCAGGTCCACCTGCGCCTCCTCGAGGCAGACGATCAGCCAGATGTTGCCCTTGTCGTCCTTGAGGAACAGGTTCTTGCAGTGCCCGCCGGGGATTTCGCCCCGCAGCGCCTGGGCTTCCTCAACGGTATGGACGGGAGCGTGGTCACGGGTCCTCGTCTCGACCCCGAGGGCCGTGAAACGGGCAAAAAGATCATCACGGGTCGCGGGCATGGCGGCCGAATTTCCCTTGTGAAAGGCGGAGGAGATCTTGTTCTTGCATTTGCTGGCGAGTTAGGCAATAAGGCGCCACCCACCGGCTCGTGCCGGTCAGGCCATGGATGCGGGCGTAGCTCAGGGGTAGAGCATAACCTTGCCAAGGTTAGGGTCGGGCGTTCGATTCGCCTCGCCCGCTCCAATTTCTCTCCTTAAATCAGTGATTTAGAAATTCGCCTTCGGGCGGATCGGTGCTTTTTAGGACTATTTTGTCGTAGCCGGATCGTAAACGGATTTCCTTTAAATCGGCTCCCGTTTATCGTTCTCCTTGGGTCAAATCCTAAGGGGAGCCGCTTTGAACGCCACCGTTCAGCCGACCAAGCCAAGCCGCGAGCGAAAGCCGAAAACCGAGCTTGATAGCCGCACATTCAAGGACGGCGCGATCTACCTTTTCAGACGAGCCGATTACAAGAAGCCGACCTGGTTCTGCCGTGTGAGAGTTCCAAACGGAAAAGGCTACGTTCAAGCCAGCACCAAGACCACGGACGAGCACCAAGCTTTCGCCTTCGCCAACGACCTATTCAACAAGACGCTGGTTCGTGTAGCGGGCGGACAAGAGATCAACGCCAAGAAGGCTCAGGCGGCGATCTACGAGTATGTGACTTCGCTAGAGCCGATGAAGGACGAGAAGCTTTCAGTCGCTCTCCGTATTCATTTCCTGAAGCGTTCGGCTCCATTTTTCAAGAACAAGCGGCTGGCTGAAATCAACACAGCCGTACTGAGCGACTTCATCGTCTGGCTTGGAACGAACGCGACCAAGGGCAAGCTGTCACCCAATACGATCAAGCGTAACTTCACCGATCTGAAGCAGTTCTTCGGCTGGTGCGTCGAGCGGGGCTACATTCAGCAGTCGCCCAAGTTCCCGAGACTAAAGGGTGACGGTAATCGGCGTCCGCATTTCGATTACAAGGATTGGCGGAAGCTCGCTCGGCATCTTCGTGAGTTCATCAAAGTGAAAGACCCGAACGTGTTTCGGGATCGGACGATGCTCGTGAACTATGTGTTGATCTTGGCAAGCACTGGCATTCGCGTTGGTGAAGCACGGACATTGAAGTGGCGCGACATTCGTGAAATCGCTCCGCCCGCTGGAACTGAACAGCAGCCGGATGTTGCGTTGTTTGTGAATGGAAAGACTGGACCACGCGAAGTCGTTTCAAAGAGCGGCGATGTGAAGATCTACTTCAAGCGAATTCTTGATTTGAGAATGAACGAGATGGGTAGCAGACCAAGCGGCGATGATTACGTGTTCGCCAATGCCGATGGAACGCCGATTGGAAGTTTCAAGAAGTCGTTCGCTTCGTTGTTGAAGTCGGCGAAGGTTGAGAAGGATAGCCACGGCAATCGGCGCACCATCTATTCGCTACGTCACACATACGCGACGTTCAGGCTTCAGGAGGGCGTTCACCAATACATTCTCGCGCAAAATATGGGGACGAGTACGGCGATGCTGGAGAAGCACTATGGGCATACGAGCAACGTAGTGAACGCCGCCGAACTCACAAAGCGAACGGGCGGCAGCAAGACTCGGAAGATCGGGGCGGTGGATTGGTTGATGGAATAGTCGAGGAGGAAATCAGACGTCTAAATAAAACTTGTTATACAGATAAGCTTCTCGCGATTTTATCATTTCCGTCGCCAAAGAACGTATTACATCTTTGCTCCTAACATTTGAAGCGTTGATATGCTGCGCCTCATTGAGCCAGAGCAATGCTGGCTTTAATTTTTTAATATACGGAGACAATTCGTTAGACACCAGTTCATACAGATCATCTTTCAGGGTCTCAGTCTTAATTACCTTATTTACAATCAATCGCTCTGCCGTCTTGAGTCTATCCGCCTCATTTAAGACTGGCGCTAAGTCCTCAAATCCACAGCAGGCGAGTCGCAAAAATCTCCAAGTCATAAAACCGAACTGCCGAGCGACCGCCTCGGTATACTTCGGGTGAAGTAGGCGGCTATGTTCGGGCTTTTGTATGAACGACAACCAAGCATCAAAACCAGACGTATCACTTTGATAGAGGTGACCGTGTCCCAATCTGGATAGCCTGACAAACACCTCGCCTCTCCCATCGAGACCATAGTTGAAGAGCGACCAATATAGTTCCAGGGGATTACGAACGTTAATGAAATAGAATTTTGTTTCATTATAATCAAAGATATTGACTGGTGCGTGCTTATCATAACGCTTAAGGGTTTGGTTTGAAAACGTTCTAAGAAACTTCTCGACAAACGTCGAGCCTGTCTTCTGGTTTTGTAGATAGCAGAACGATTCAAACTCTAGCACTTCTCCAGCCCCACCTAACATTCATTCCTGTGAATGGCATTGAAGCAATCCTAAGTCAACTCCACCACCCGCCGCATCGCACCAGCATCCGCCTCTATGTATCGCTGTGTAGTGCTCAAAGCTGAATGCCCCGCCAAGATCTGAACATCCCTAAGGCTACCACCCACTATTGAAATTTTTCTAGCCCAATTTGTTATCGCCGTTCGTCTTCCGCTATGGCTTGATGCTCCTGTGAAGCCCAAAGCCCGATACCATCCCGCGAACTTGTTCACGATGGCGTAGGACGACGTAGACAGCCCCCGCTCGCTCGTCACAACGTAGGGGCTGTTCCGGTAGTCGCTCGCCGCCTCCGCTTTCAAAGCGACAAGAGCCACCTTGAGATCCTTGGCGAGGGGGATAGCACGCCCACCTCTACGTCCCTTCGCCGCCTCATTCGTCAGGGCTATTACATCAGCCAGCTCGCCCTCGGCGTCCGTAATCATCTCCCATTTCAAGGCGGCGATTTCCTTGGCCCTCAAGCCCGCCCTCACAGACAACAGGAAGATCACCCTGTCACGGGCGGGGTAGCGAGTAGAGGCGAGGGAGGCGAGGACGGCTTCCTGCTGCGCCTTTGAAAGGATCTTGGCTTGTTTGGCGAGGCTCACGGGCGATTCCCACTCATTAAGTTTTCAACCATTAGGTGAAAATATAATGAGTATAAGAATTAAAGACTACCACTGCTTCTCGGCGCGATAGTTAATTCAACGGCTTGGCCGAACTCGTTGTGAAAGTATAGGAGCTAGTGGAACTGGCGGTGAGACAGGCGTTACTGGACCCGCTGGACCGACCGGAGCTGCTGGAGCTAAAGGCGACACCGGTGCCGCTGGAGCTACCGGCCCTCAGGGCTCGACAGGCGTTGCTGGTGCGACAGGCGCGCAAGGTCCCGCTGGTGCTACGGGTGCTCAGGGTCAGACGGGGCCTCAAGGTTCTGTTGGTGCTCAAGGCAACACGGGTCCTCAGGGTCTAAAGGGAGATACAGGTCCAAATACATATGCTGGTCAAAAATGCTCCGCTGGTGGCAACGTGATCGGTTTTGATCTGGCAGGTAAAATTTTGTGCTCCAACGATCCTCCGGCCTATTCTTGTTATAGCCTGACGTCAAATACCTACAACTCCAACGCCGATGTTGTTGGCGGAGTGAAGTCTGAGTTTGGCTCGACTGCCACCCTCGCTGAATGGAACACAATCAAGGCGCAATACGGTTCGTCAGTGTCTAATATTCAGGCGTTTATGGACGCTGTTGGTCTTCCAAATCCCACCAATCCTTATGACGGGTAAAAGGGCAATATCTTCGTAACTTACGGAGGTTCAGAATACATAAGTAGCTACAGGTATCTTATGTACCGTTTTAATGGTTCAGCGGATGGGAGCTACGCGGTGTTAGACGGCATACAAGGTAATCAATTGGTACTTGGGCGATGGACCTGGCCAACTAAGACTTTGGCTTATCTCTGTAACTAATTTTTGACTGCCTACTCCTGTTAACTAATGCTAAGTATAGTATATGTAAACTACACGCCTCATCGCACCCGCATCAGCCTCGATGCTTGGCTACGTCGTGCTTAGAGTTGTGTGTCCCGCTAGGATTTGAACATCTCTCAGTCATCCACCTACTGGAAATATTTTTCTAACCCAATTCGGGATAACGGTTCGCCGACCGCTATGGCTTGAGGCTCCCGTAATGCCAGGCGCCCGATTCCAAGCGGCAAACTTGTTCACGATAGCGTTGGACGAGGCGTTCACGACGGAAAAAGTCGGAGCGGTCGGTTGGTCGATGGAAAACTGGATTTTTGGTTTAGAGTATTGAACGCATGATTTTCTCTGTTGAAGATGACGAAAAGTTAGCACAGAAGTATTCCTCAATTTTTGACTCCTGAATTGCCATTGTTTGTTGAAGCAGATTAACGTTCCATTTTGCAAAATCATCCTCCACGGAGACTATGCTCTCTATACCTTGGGGGAAACCTGAAATTGAATGACGAGTGGCTATTAAGCGCTTTCCATAGGCGAGTGCTTCAAAGACCTTGATCTTCAGTCCAGCACCAAACCTTATGGGGCTAAGTGCGATGTCGATTCGCGAGTAGAACAACGTCACATCAGGTATTATGCCCATTCTTTCGAGATTTTGCGATGGGACCTGTTCGAGGATAGATTGATGGCTGATTGCTCCGGCAAATACCAAGCTGGGAAACTCACGAATGTAATGAATTGAATTTACCAATCCATCGATGTTCGGCTTGGCGGAAGAGCCTATGAAGCCGGCGCAAATTTCACCATCTTGACGTTTGGGTATGCGCCGGAATTCCATTGTTGGCGGAACATAGACCGCGTTACTCAACGAGTTCTTGTTGAGATAATCCACCTCATCGAGGTTTAAGCTAACGATCCAGTCGTATTGCTTGAGACTCGCTAGTTCTGCGTGCTTATCCACTTCAATTGGTGCGTCGTAGCCATATTTTTGAAATTGCTCCTGTCTAAGATGCAGGACATCGTGAATCTCAACAACCGTCTTACAAGGCAGTTGAGAAGCGATATTACCGAACAGATTATAAGAGAAATAACAAATATCAATGAATTCTTGTTTAATAAAGTGCACCAGACTGGCGATGTTCTGTGGTGTGATCCGATCTTGCACCTTAAGTGTTGCACCGTTGCGGAGTGGGCATTTTTCATCTGACTTGGTAATGAACAAGACGAATAGATTATCACAAAGATTCGAAAGCATTCTGTGTCTTGATCGCATCAGAGTTCCATTTCCAAGGGGCTCTTTCCAGAAAGGGTGGCGAGTCACGATGCAGATGTTCTTCAACTGAATCATCTCCTTTACGATATCGGTTGACCTTGGCGCCGATACGACTGGACAATAGGCGTTTCACGTGATCTCCACCACTCGCCTTGTCGCGCCAGCATCATGCTCTATGTAGCACTGTGTGGTACCTGACGCTGAACGCCCTGCTCGGATTTGAATATCTCTTGGCGATCTTCCGGCTGTCGAAACATGTCTAGCCAAGTCCGCAATCGCCGTCCAACATCAGCTGTGGCTTGAGGCGCCCGTGAAGCCCAGAGATCGAAACCAACTCGCGAACGTGTTCACGATTACTCAGGAACACGTCGGATTTTCCCGCTCGGTTGTGATGACAACGGGGGCTTTGCGGTATTCACTTTCTGCTTCGTTCTTCCAAGCCAATCATGCACTAACATTCAAGCCGGAACACACGTTGGGGGCTGATCAGTGACTCTCTATCTCGTCTTAGAACCGGCGGCCCTGTTCTCGATGTCTCTAACCCGCAAAGCGCGCGCTCAATCCACCATCTACCCGCCAGTTAGACCCGGTCACGAAGGAAGCCTCGTCAGAAAGCAGGAAGGCTACACAATTGGCGATCTCGACAGGGGTGCCCATCCGTTCCAAGGGATGAGCGTCCAGAACCTTCTGGCGGAGCGATGCATCATTCTTCTCGAAGAACTCCTTCACCAGGAATGTCTCGGTATAGCCCGGCGACAGCGCGTTGACCCGGATCTGATGCTTGCCCATATCGAGCGCCAGCGAGCGGGTAAGCCCGACGAGGCCCGACTTCGCCGCGGCGTAGGGGAAGAAACCAGGGTAGGTCATATCGGCATGGATGGAGGCGATGTTGACGATACTGCCGCGCTGCTGGGCAATCATCGCCGGCAGCACCTGGCGCGCCACCAGCCAGGCGGCCTTGAGGTCGACGGCGAAGACATCGTCCCAGTCCGTCTCCGTCATGGCGACCGGATCGGCATATGAGTTGCGGCCGGCATTGTTGACGAGGCCGGTGACCGGACCGAAGCGCTTCACGGCCTCGTTGTGGACGCCTGCAATGTCGGCGGCGGACGTGACACTGCCAACTCCGAAATAGCAGCATTTCGTTTGCAGCGAAGCAAGAAGAGCCTCGCCCGCCTGCTGCTCGATATCGATGAAGGAGACGCGAGCCCCCTCGGCCAACGCCTTCTCGACGATTGCCGCGCCGATACCACGGCTGCCGCCGGTGACAAAGACATGCTGGTCGTGGAGCCGGCCCGCCATCACCAGTCCGCCACGCTACCGTCGTGCTGGTACCACTGGATCGGCTGTACCTCGCTGAAGGGATATTTCTTCGCGGCCTCGAAATTGATTTCAACGCCGATACCGGGCGCCATGCCTGGCTCAACATAGCCGCCGACGATGGGGGTGACGCCGGAGATGATTTCGTCGCGCCACGGCACGTCGGAGCGCATCACTTCCTGGATCAGGAAGTTCGGCGTGGCAAAGCCCAGGTGGATGTTCACCATGGTGGCGATGGGGCCAAGCGGATTGTGCGGCGCCATCGAGACGCCATAGGCATCGCACAGCGCGGCGATGCGCTTCACCTCCGTCAGGCCGCCGGCATGGCACACGTCGGGCTGGGCAACAGCGATTGCCTCGGCCTGCAGCAGGTGGAGGAATTCATGGCGATGCACCAGACGCTCGCCCGCGGCGATGGGCACCGCTGTTGCGCGCGCTACCCGTGCCGTGCCGCGCCAGTCTTCAGGCTGGCAGGGTTCTTCGATGAAGAAGGGCCGATAGGGCTCGAGCACCTTGGTATATTGGATCGCCATGGCAGCACTGCTGCGGCCGTGGAGGTCGACCATGATGTCCATATCCTCGCCGCCGCCCTCGCGCGCCGCGGCCATCAACTCTTCCGCCTCCCTGAGGGCCGCGAGGCCGTCGAGCGGCGCCGTCTTGCCGACGGCAAGGATCTTGACTGCGGTGAAGCCGTCGGCGCGTGATTGCGCCGCTTTCTCGCGGAAGGAAGAGGCGGCAGCGGAATTGTAGACCGCTTCGGAATTGCCACCGCCCAGGTGGTCGTACATGCGCAGCCGCTTGCGGCACAGTCCGCCGAGGAGCTGCCACAGCGGAATGCCGAGATGCTTCGCTTTGATGTCATGCAGCGCCTGGTCGATGCCAGAGAGCGCCGACATGGTGACGATCCCACCCTTGAAGAAGGGGTGACGGAACATGACCTGCCACAGATGCTCGGTGTTCAGAGGGTCCTCGCCGATGACAAGCTGGGCGAGGTCGTCGATGGCGCCGGCGACGGCACGCGTCTGGAATTCGAGCGTTGCCTCGCCGAGGCCATAGAGACCGGGCACATCGGTCTCCACCCTCACGAAGATCCAGTTGCGGAGCTTCGCATTGACCACGAAGCTGCGGATTGAGGTGATCCTCATCGGCGTCACCGCCCGGTAATCGACTGCCGTCGGATGCGGCGCTCGATGATGGTCTGGAGCACCACCGAGACCACGATGACCAGACCGAAGCACAGCTGCGTATAGAATGCATTGATGCCTGCGGACACGATGCCCGCGTTGATGGCGCCAATGATGTAGGAGGCGACGAAGGACCCGACGATCGAGCCTGTACCGCCGAACACCGAGGTGCCGCCGAGGAAGACCGACGCAATGGTGTTGAGTAAAAAGCCGTCGCCTGTCGTCGGCCAGAAGTAATAGCCGTAGATCGATGTCATGATGCCCGCGAGCACCGCGATTACGCCGACCAGGGTGAAGGCCCGTGTCTTCACCCGCACCACATCGATGCCCATCAGGCGCGCACTGGTCGGGTTGTCGCCGACGAGGAAGACATGCGCGCCGAAGCGCGAACGGTTGAGGAGCAGCCATAGCGCGACGCCGATGGCGATCATCCAAAGCGTCTGCACCGGCATGCCCCAGACCGGCTCCCTGAAGATGGCGTGCAGGGCGGGATACTTGTCCGCCGTCAGCGGCACGCCGGTACCGTTCATCAACACCAGCTCGAGGCCGCGGAACAGGAAGGACGTGCCGATGGTGATGACGAGCGAGGGTATGTTGAGCCTGGCCACCAGTGTGCCGTTGATCCAACCACAGATGGCGCCCACCACGAAGGCGCCCAGAAGAGCCAGCGGCCAGGGGACACTCGCCTGCGCAAGCAGGCAGAAGGCCGCCGTGCCGAGCGCCATGATCGATGGAAAGGAGAGATCAATCTCGCCGGTGATGACGACGAAGGTGAGGGCCAGCGCGATGATGCCGAACTGCGGTGTGGTCTGGGCAAAGGCCTTGTAGATGTCGATATTGGTGAAGACGGCGGGGGCGGCCAGCACGAAGCCCAACCACATGGCGATGCCGACGCCGATGATGCCAAGCTGCGAACCGTAGCGGCGCAGCCATGAGGGCGGCGCCACGCGGTTGTCGGCTGGCCGCCGTGCCTTCTGGGTTTCAGTCGACATGGTGTCCCCTCAATGCAGCGAGCCGGTACGGGCGACGTGATAGAGCCGCTCGATCAGCTGGTCCATGGTGATCTGGCTCTTGTCATAGACGCCGGCCACCTTGCCGCGGTCGAGCACATAGAGCCTGTCCACCACCGGGTAGACGTGGAAGATATTGTGGTCGATGAAGATGGCGGACTTGCCTGCCTTCTTGATGTTGCCAACGAAATCGAGCGTCTTCTTGGTTTCGGTCAGCGAGAGGCCCATGGTCGGCTCGTCGAGGATGACGAGCTCGGCATCGAAATAGAGCGCACGTGTGATGGCGACGCCCTGCTTCTCGCCGCCTGACATGGTGGTCACCACATTGTCGGGGTGAACCGCGGCGGAGGTGAAGCCCATGTGCTCACTCATCAGCCGTGCGCATTCCGCACGCATGCGCTGGACGTCGAGCAGGCCCCACGTGTTGCGCAGTTCGCGGCCCATGAACATGTTGCGCCAGATTGGTTGCTTCTCGCAGAGTGCGCGTTCCTGGTAGACGGTCTCGATCCCGAGGCCACGGGCGCGCGCCACCGACCAGTCGTCGATGCGCCGGCCCTTGAAGAAGACCTCGCCACCTGAATCGGGGCGGTGGAAGCCCATCACGGTCTTGACCAGCGTCGACTTGCCGGCACCATTGTCGCCCAGCAGCCCGACGATCTCGCCGGGATGGACCTTGAAGTCGATCTCCGACAGCGAGCGCACCTCCCCGAAGGTCTTCGACACGTTGCGGAGTTCGATCACCGGCACGGATGCAGTGCCGTCATTGTTCGCCTGGGACATGGAGCCTCTTCAGGGTCGGAATGTAAACGGCGGCCCCCGGGTGGAGGCCGCCGCAGCGAAGCGTCAGCGGATCTCGACGGCGGCCAGCGGCGCCACGGCGTCGACATTGGTCGAGTCGACGAAGGCGCCGGCGGTGTTGATGTCGAGGCCGGAGAAGCCATACTTCTTGGTCAGGCAGATGTTGAGGATCGGGATGTAGCCCTGCAGGAAGGGCTGCTGGTCGATGACCAGGTTCTGATAGCCTTCCTTAACCGCCTGAGCCGTGTTGGGCGACATGTCGAAACCCGCGAAATAGACCTGGCCCGGCTTCAGCGAAGCGGCTTTGGCGTAGACGCCGACATTTGAGGTGAGACCGCCATGGTCGGTCACCACGATCTTGACACCCGGGTTTGCACCCATCACGCCTACAAAGGTGGCCGTTCCCGCATTGGGGTCGGCGTTCGTGGCGGCGTCGATCTCCTGGTAGATTACCTTTGCGCCGGCCTTCTCGAAGGCCTCGATCACGCCTACCGTGCGCTGGCCGCGGTCGCCGCCCTGGCCCTTAAGGCCCCAGACGAAGACGCTGTCGCCAGACTGCAGGTTGGCGCGCTTGGCGGCTTCCGACGCGAGCGCAAAACCAGCCGAGTAGTTGGGGGCACCCACATAACCGAAGCCCTGAGCGGCATATTTCTTCTGGCTGTCCGGCAGGGCGGTGTTGAGGCTGGTGAAAGTCGTGCCCTGGCCAAAGGCCTGGTCGACGATCGGGCCGGTGGCCGCTTCGCCTGCGAAGCCATAAGTCGCAATGCCGTCGACTTTGGTGGCGACCGCCTGCTGGATCTGCTGGAGCATCTTGTTCGGATCCCAGTCAGAGAAGTAATAGGTCACCGTGGGACCGAGATCGGCCTCGGCCTGGCGGAACCCGTTGTAGACGTTGTTGGCGAAGACGCCGCCCTGCGGGCCGCCGGGGAAGGCGGCGATCTTGACGCCCGCGCACCACTTCGGTGTCGGGTCATTGGCACTGGCCGTGCCGGCGGCGAATGTCAGGGCAAGCGTGGCCACCGAGGCGGCAGCAAGCGAAGCGAATTTCTTATTCATCAAAGTCCTCCCGAGACGATGTGTGACGCCGGCTTGAAGGCCGGTCTCTGGGCCGGATGGCGCCGGGGAGGAATGTTAAAGTAGTCATACAACTCTGTAAAGACAGTTTCCGACAGTCGGACAGAAGAAATTGTCATGACCTTGCGTTTTAGCGATTTTCGGAGCAGTCTGGGCTTGAATTGGTGGTGCTGCGCAACATCGGTATTGTGCTTTGCAACCAAAGTTGTAATACAAGTTTATGACCATGCCCGCACCAGACACAAGTCGCCCCTCGGCCATCAGCGTAGCTGACAGGCTTACCCAGCATGTGCTGGGTACCATGACACCCGGTATGCGATTGCCGAGCGAAGCCGATCTAGCGGAGCGCTATGGTGTGAGCAGGGTCACCATGCGCGAGGCGGTGAAAATGTTGGCGGGGCGCGGCCTGCTCGACGTGGCGCGGGGCCGCCGCGCCATCGTACGCCAGCCCGATGGCTCGGTGTTCGCTGAATTCCTCACCTCGCTCTTGCGCTCCGATCCCAAGTGCCTGTTCGATCTCATTCAGGTGCGCCGCTCGCTGGAGGTCCAGTCCGTCACCCTGGCTGCGCGCCATGCCAGCCGTGCGGGCATCATGGCCGCAGAGGCCGCGCTTGATCGCATGCGGGCGGCGGCGGAGGCAGGGCGCAGTGGTGCCGATCCCGCGGCGCAGACGCGTTTCCACCAGGCTGACGCCGATTTCCACGAAGCACTGGCTCTCTCCAGCGGCAACCGCGTGCTCTCCTACTTGTTCGAAGGCATGGCTCTTCCCCTGCGGGAAAGCTTCTACGCCAGCCACCGCGGTCAGCAGCTCCGTGGCCTGTCGCTTGCGGACTCCGTTACCGCGCACGCTCATATTCTGGCATGCGTCAGCAGCGGTGATGTAAAGGGCGCGAGCGATGCCATGTCCAAGCTCATCGACGATGCGGAGCGCGACATAAGGGCAGCCTATTCCCCAGAAAGTCTGGACGGTGGCGACGGGAAGGGAGATAGGTTACGCCGAAGCGCCGCAAGCGTGGCGAGTTCCGCAGCAGACGGTCGCAGCGACGGTGCCCTGTCGAACACAGCAAGCCCTACCCTTTCAGCAAACAAACGCTTCCCATAACATGTCAGGTGTTCGATCGAGCGCATCACGAAGTTGATGGCTGGAAGGATCTCGACGTGAAGCCGCGCGGCCTCCTCGCGGAAGCCCTCGTCGTAGAGCCGCATGATCCGGACGCCATGGTCGACGAGATCGGGGGCGAGAAGGAAGCCGTCGCAGCCGCCGTCGAGACAATCGATCATCTCGAGGCCGCCGCGCCCGTTGAAGACGCGGATATCTGCACCGGCCATCCGCTTCAGTTGAGCGGCATCCGCGGCACTCGCCTCCGCCTTGATGAAGGTGAAATTCGGATGCCGGCTCCGCAGCGTCGCAATATCGGCGTGCGACAGGCCACGCCCCAGATACTGGGGCGCATTCTGGATGGCGCAGGGCAGTTGCGTGGCCGACATCACGCGGCCGAAGAAGGAAAGATATTCCGCACTATCATAGTCTCCTACCTGCGGAGGCTGCAGGATGAGCCAATGCGCGCCGCATGCCTCAGCCCGTCGCGCCATCGCCACCTGCTCCGCGACCGACTGTCCGAAAATCGTAAAGCCGAGCGGCCGGCGGCCACACAGGTCTTCCGCCACCCACTCCATCAGCATCTCGCGTTCCACGAAGCTGAGCTTCGCCACCTCGGTGGCGAGACCGAGTGCCGCAATGCCTGAAGCGCCGGCGGCGACACAAACCTCTACCTGCCGCCGCATGGAAGCCCGATCCAGCCGTTCATCGGCGTCAAAAAATGCATAGAGGATCGCGTGGACACCACGTTGCATTTTCCCTCCTCCAACTGCCCCGCCTTGCCGTTCCGCGGCAGGCCTGGCGAAATCCAACTCACTCACTCGCAACGGATGCAAAGCAATCACGCCAGCGTCCCGATCGCAAGGGGCCTCAAGGCGAGTGGAAGCGTCCGTTCTACCGCTGAACGATATTCGCGATGGAGCGGAGTGGGGCCGAGGCGGCAGGAGCTGCGCTGAGGGACGTGCGACCTGCGCGCCACTTCAGGCGCCGGGCCAATTTCTGGTGTCAGCTGAAATACGGGCAGGGCTCAGTACCCAAGCCTTTTCAGGAGCCCAATATAGCGGGGGTGGTCGCGCAGAGCATCTAGGTCGCTGTCATGCATCATAAATTCATGCTGCGATCGCGGGGCGGGCGGCATCATAATACGTTCGAGCCGATCCATTGCCTCTTCTTTGGCGCCGAGGATCGCATAAGCGCAAGCCACGTTGTACTGCGTGTAAAAGTCGTCGGGATCGATGATCGTTGCGCGTTCGGCCCAAGCTCTGGTTCGGTCGTATTCACCCAAAAATGCCAGAATCCCAGCCCCGAAGGATAGCGCATCCACGTTGTCGGGCCGGTCGGAAATGGTCGCTTCGACACGGCCGAGCGCACTCCATGCAGCAGTCCGAGCCTCACTGAGCTGTGATAGCGACTGAAAGCACATGGACTGGATGCCGAGCGATCGGAAGTCACTTCTCTTGAGCTTGGCAGCCTGACCGAAGAGATCTGACGCCTCGGAAAATTGCCCAAGATTGAAGCAGTTGCGGCCATAGAAGTAATGAGCCTCGAAAAGGTCAGGCTGCAAGGTGATGGCGCGCTTGAAGCAGGCTTCTGCCTCCTCGTAGTGGCCTGTTGTATGTAATGCGAGGCCTTTGGAAGGCATGTGCCTCGGCCAGCGAACTGTCGATAGCGAGTGCACGTTCGCTGTGATCAAGAATTTCAGAAGTAGTGACTGAGAAGTCTCCGGCCTCGATAAGGTGCGCGCAGCAGTCCGCGATCCCGGCGTGAGCCGCGGCATAGTGCGGGCCAATCTCCAGTGCCCTCTGAAACATCTGCCTTGCGAGGCTGAGCGAGCGGCGCGTGTGGCTGAGATTGAAGTAGCTTCGGCCCATCAGATAGAAGCGATATGACTCGCTGCTGTAGGTCGATCGGCGGTTAAGCGTATCCCGTTCCTTGGGAAGAACTTTGAGGTGGAGTGCGTCAGCAATGTCGCCAGAAATGAAGCTTTGCAGCTCAAAGATGCCATGGAACTCGAAAGTGTAAGGCTTCGCCCAGATTTGCGCTTGGGTGTGCCCGTCGATCAATGTGACGTTGATCAGCAGTCGGTCACCGAGCTTCTTGACGCTTCCTCGCAGGAGATACTGGACCCCGAGCTTCAGTGCTAGTTGACTGAATACCTCGGTCGAACCTTGGTAGCTGAAAGCGACATCTCGTGATACGACATAGAGGGCTGAGATTTTCGAGAGTCTGGCGATGATGTCATCGGTGATACCATCACTCAAGTAGTTTTGCTCAGGATCGCCACTCATATTGACGAATGGCAGAACCACGAGTGAGGCTTGGAAGTGATCGCCTCGGAGGCCATTCGACTGGGGAGATGTGCCGTTCGCCACGCGATATGTTGGGATGAGACCTGCGGTCTCCGTCAGTCGGTGTTTGCCCGCATCCTCGAAGTCAAACGATAGGTGATGGCGGGCATGCTGGAAGACGGTTTCCGTGATCAGGATACCACCGGGCTTGGCGATAGCGTGCAATCCAATAGCCACGTTCACGCATTCGTCAGATATTTCTTTCGATCCAGCGGCGGTATCCCAGAGATCTATGCCGACGCGGAAAATCAGGCGGCGATCCTCAGGAACGGTGTCGTTGTGGGCCTCGAAGGCCTGCTGCATCGAGATGGCAAACGACACCGCATTCACGACACTCACAAACTCGGCGACGAAGGCGCCACCAAACGCCATTAGTATATGACCGCCAGCTTGGGTGATCAGCGGCTCAATGATGGCCGACTGGCACTCAGTCAGTTCAAGCGGCGTGTCTGAGACGGTGTCATCAAAAAGGTACGGAGCGACCCCGGCACTGGCGGCTAAGACTATTCTG
Organism: Bradyrhizobiaceae bacterium; assembly: GCA_947475225.1. GTDB lineage: Bacteria > Pseudomonadota > Alphaproteobacteria > Rhizobiales > Aestuariivirgaceae > Aestuariivirga. The sequence goes on along the minus strand of CANJMQ010000017.1, from coordinate 5,892 downwards.
AGGCGTCGTTCCGTGCCACTCACGTTGCGGTACATACTTTGCCGTTTCCGACGGCGCCGGTGGCAAAACTGGTGGCATCTTGCAGAGAAATCACATGATTGGGGTTGCCTGGCTGGCTCCTGTCTATCGATTGTGCCTTGGCCCGAGTGGGCGTCAGGAGACCCGCCGGGCCGCCAAAACCATTTTTCCCGGCAGCCATAAGGAACGATCAACGCGAGTGTCCCGTGACACCGGTCTCATCGACATCGTCGAATAGTATGGGTCTAAGTTCACTGCGGTTCATGGTTATCGCCGACAAACAAATCCAGGAGGTTTGGATATCCCGAATCTTATTCTGGAAAACTTCTCCGCTTGCACATTTTAAGTATTTACAGGGAGGAGAACAGCCCACTATTTTCCTGGTCAGTGGGCTTGCACAGCAATCTTCAACAGTTCGCAGCCGAACGGTCGGGGAAGTTATGTCTAAATTGCAATTTGGCCGCTCACTTCCATCGTGACAAGCGCCGCTCCGGGCAAGTTCAGAAGCCTTTGGCCAGCGTGGTTTGCTTCGCTTTGTCGCGGATCTCGGCGAACATCTTCTTCGCGGTCGTCTCAGGCCGGCCTGGGTGAGAGGTTGCATATCAGCCTGGGGAGAGCTGCCGTCCTGCCACTGAACGACGCCCGCGATGATGGAAGGCTCAGGGGAGCTGCGGCGGAGCTGCAAGGAGGGCTAAGACAGGCTCCGCGCGACGTCGGCCATGTGCCGCATGAATTGAAAAACGCCTCTGATCAGAGGCATCATTACAGATTTCTTCTGATCACGGGTTGATCTTCAAACCGAAATCTTCGCCCTGCGCCACCGGCCCATCCCATTGCTCGGAGCACCCCATCATCACTCCGTCCGGGTATGATTTTCGTCAGGAACCGGCGTTAATCGACTTTCTTCTCATGGAAAAAGTCAAAAAGCGTGACAGGGGTCACGGAGGTAGAAACCTGGCCCGGAGTCACACGGCCAAGGGAGACGGGGAAGTTCGGGGCAGAAGATCGGTGAGCATCCACCATTAAGTGGCTGCAGGGTCGCTCAGTGAAATTTCAAAGCTGGGTGCTTAAGCATAATTACTGACTTCAATATGGCGAATACTAATAGGTATTTGGCGCATTTTGATGAATTATTCCGCAAGTTAGTGAGCACTTTAAGCAGACATTAAGGGGGAGAAGACATGTCACCACAGCTGAGTTCACGAGAACGCGAAGTGCTGATGTGGGCTGCGGAAGGCATGACGGCCCTCGAGACGGCCAGCATTCTCAAGGTCAGCGCCAGTGCGGTAAACCTCTACGCGCAACGCGCGATGAGCAAACTGCAGGCACGCACCAAGACCCAGGCCGTCGCTATCGCGATGCGGATCGACGGATTTCCGCACGTGAATGCATCAGTAACCAACGCGGCTTAACGGCCACGCATCTGCGGCGAGCGGGAAACCCGGTTTATGCGGAGTTTCGCTTCGTAAGGCAGTCACCCAGCCGTCGATCGGAAACCCTTCCGAGCGCAGCTCACGGCAGACACTGACCGATCCGCACTCGAAGAACCAAAGTGCCGTGGCCGTAATGTCAGACTTGCCAAGGCCCACTGCCGCTCCAAATCACGTGACCACAACAAGTTATGCAAGTTAGGGGAATGACATGAAATCCATCGCTTCTATACTCCGTGCCTTTCATGCTGATGATAGCGGGGCAGCCTTCATCGAGTATACCGCCCTTCTCGGGGTGGTTCTTGCTGTCGGCATTTCCGTCTTGTCGGCAGTTGGTAGCTGGGCCAATGACATTTGGAACACCCTCAGCACTGAGCTCGGGGCAACGTGAAGCCAAGGACGCGGTAGGGCCGTGTGCACGAGCTTGAAGATGCGCTGCGGGCGGCCATCGTCGAAGATCGACGGACGCTGGAAAAAGCTGATACAGACTTCTTCCGGCGGAACCATTCAAGGCGTGTCGAACTCGCGCGCTTGATTGGCGCGAGTACGCCCAAGCTTTCTCATCTCATTAACAGCTTTGCTTGGAGTTCCACGCCCCTGCGGATGGCACTCGTCCAATCACCAATCGAGTCCTGATAGACAACTTGAAGACTCGGATACCAGAGGCTCTGACTCTCGCCGCCCCAATACCAGTGCCGCCCACTCCCAAGGGGAACCAGCACGACCGCCTGTTTGCCAAGGGCGCCAGCGAGATGCGCCGTGACATTGTCGATGGTGAAAACCACGTCGCACATGCTGATGAGCGCAAGAAGTCCTTCGATGTCGCTGAACACATCAAGGTCCTGGGCGATGTTCACACGGGTGCCAAGCCGATTGGCGGCCACATTGATTTCGTCATCCACCTGCCCATACTGCAGGTTGACAAAGGTTACGCCGGGAACCAGCAGCAGCGGAGCAAGATCGGACAGTTCGACGCTGCGGTGCTGGCCGATTTTCTTGTTGCCGCTGCGCCATGACAGACCACAGACGAGATTGGCACCGAGGCAGGGACTGGCCGCGCGCAGTTCCTGCTGTCGTTCGGCATTCGCCAACAGATAGGAATGGCGCCGACTTGCAATCTTCTCCCGGTCAACCCCCAACAGATGACCAAGGTCGCCAACTGCCGCCTGCGCCGCAAACGAACCGGTGACAGATTTTTCCGTCACCTCCCGGCTCAGCAACCTCACCTCCGGAAAGGATCTCGCCAGGACCGGGTGCAGTCGCTTGTCCGCTGAAAGCGCGATCTTCATGTTGCGCGGTTCGAGAAGTGACAGCATTGACGCGAAGAACACTTCGTCGCCCAGGCCCTGCTCTGCCCAAAGAAGGAGTTCACCTTCCAGGGCAGACCCATCCCAATGCGGAATCGACGTCTCAGGTCGGCGCGTACCTGGCTTCTCGACCTCCCACCGCGAGAGGTAAAGCTCAAAGCCCTCGGTGAAGGCGTGGCGGCGCAGATACAGCAACGACTTGTTGTAACGCGCCAGGGCGAGAGACGGCTTCAGGCTCAGCGCCTTCTCGTAATCCGCCAGCGCTTCGTCAATCCGCTCCAGGTCGACAAGCGTGTAGCCGCGGCTACAATAGTATTCAGCATAGCCGGGTTTCAGGCTTATGGCACTGTCATGGCTTGCCACCGCATCCTCATGGCGGCCGAGCTCCTCCAGCACACTGGCGCGGTTGCTATAGGCTTCGGCATAATCCGGCTTCAGGCTGATCGCGCGATCATAGCTCACGATCGCATCATCTAACCGGTTCAGGTCCTTCAGCACATTGCCCCGGTTGTTGTAGCCTTCGGCATAGTCGGGCTTGAGGCGGATGGCCACGTCATGACTTGCCAGCGCCTCTTCCGGCAACCGGAGCTTGGCGAGCGCATTGCCGCGGTTGCTGTAGGACTCGGCATGATCGGGTTTCAGGCGGATGGCGCAGTCATAGCTCGCAAGCGCCTCCTCAAGGCGGTTCAGTTCCTTCAACGCGTTGCCGCGGTTGCTATGCGCCTCAGCATAGCCGGGCCTGAGCGCAATCGCCCTGTCATATTGGCCGATCGCTTCTTCAAACTTTTCGAGGTCCTTCAGCACAACGCCGATGTTGTTGTATGCCTCGGCATACCGCGGCGCGAGGCGGATCGCCTGCTCGAAGCTCTGGCGCGCGTCCGCCACCCGGCTCAGCTCCTTCAGCGCATTGCCACGCTCAAAATGATAGAGCGGGTCATCCGGCTTGAGCTCGATGGCCTTGTCAAAATTCGCAAGGGCTTCGTCAGGCCTTCCCAGGCTCAGCAGGGCATGGCCAAGATTGTAGTGTGCCTCCGGAAAATCAGCGCGAACAGCAATCGCCCTGCCGATCAAGTCCGTCCCGCGTTCGAGAAAACCTGACTGGACGAGCGCCAGCCCCAAGAGGTGAAGACTGTCGAAATGGCCGGGATCGAGGTCCAGCACCTGCTGGTAAAGTGCCTGTGCCCCAGCCAGTTCTCCACGCTGGTGGAGGGCCAGCGCCTTGCGGAATGTGTCAGGAGGATGGGAGGGCATGTTCGGCTACGGTTGGCTGTGATCGTTCATCTCATAGTTCATCTACGGGATGCGGGTCTATATCTCATATCCCAGCGACTTGGCGACAAGCGGGTGCAGTCTGTCACGAACCCAGCTCCGGCCCTCGCCTTCATCATGAAGCTCTGGCGGGAGCGAGATAAATTGCGTTTCCCCTGAAAAACGAGACGTCGGAACCGACATGGGACTATCTGTCGCTCTGGGATTTCCGGTGTTCTGCAGGTCGGGCCTCAAGGCTGGGGATTGTTGCTTCGCATCCACGAGACACAGAGGTCATAGAACACGAAAACTCGCGCATACCAGCGCCCTAAATTGTCCTTGGCGAGGTCGCTGAGCTCGATCGTCTGCGAGTAATCACTGCGATGCGATGCGGTTGGGTCGTTGGCCGGCTGCAAGTCATTGCACAACAGAGACAGACCCATCCTGGTGAGCAAGGAATTGAAGTCCTCTTCAAAGTTCTCCTGGCGAATGATCCAAACCGGTGGTCGTAAACTGAGAAAACCCACTCTTTCAAACCAGTCGATCTGCTGCATTGAGGTATGCCGGATCGCCTGTATGGATTGTGCCGCGAGTTGCCCGATTTTGTCCGATCGGAAGAGAGCTTCCGCGAGATCGTTGGCGTGTTCGAATGTTTCGAATGCAAGCGCCTCGGACTTGGTCCACTCCACATATAGTCGCGGCTGACCCTTTCGCTTTCGCGAATAGAATCCGGACTTGAACCGCGTGATCGGATTTCGGATAGAGAAAAAATAGTCAAGTTTCCCGGGAAGTTCACAGAGTTTGATCGTATGGGGTTGTTTGTGGACATGAATACCATGCACCATGAGTTGCTGGGCAAGATGCATGATCTGTGTTCCGGCATTCTTTCCAATATGCAGGAAGGCAATCTCCCGCAGCTTGCCTGCTGTGCCCTGTGGAAGAAATTGAGACGCCATTTTCCCGCTCATGCGTTACGCCCTGCTGTCGGCGCGTCGATGTCATAGCCAAATGCGGAGAAATCCTCGGCATACATGTCGCGGATTGCCTGAATGTCGCTCTCGCTTGGCTCAACGGATCGTGGCGAGGAATTGTTCACTATCGGCAACTTCAGCTGACCCTGTGGCTTGAACCCTATGTCCTCCAGAACCCGGCGGATGATCACCTCAAGACCCGCCTCATACTTAAAGATATTAGTTACCTTTTCGCCGACGAAGCGCACCTGCGGCTTGTAGTGGCCAGCCGAAAGATTTTCATTTTTCCTATACTCTGCGAACATCAGGCGGATGAACTCCGAGAAGGTCATCTGCGCAAAAGTGCTTGCCCGAGTCGATTTCTCGATTGCCCACTTGTATTGCGAAATCATTCTCTTCACCGGATGCCGGACGATGGCGAAGCTATAGAGGGAGTCGAGTTCAAATAACCGTCGAAGCACTTCGTAATCATAGTGGGCAGGTGGGACCTTCAGATACGGCCTTACCGGCACGTAGGTGGGCGGATCGAAGTAGCCCGTCAGACCCACGCCCCTGAAGAAGGTTTCGACCGCCGTGCCGCCGGTCTTCGGCACATGGATGAACAGGAAGGTTTTCTCACTGTCGTTCTTGCGGTATTGATACAAAGGCATAACAGGGTCCCCATCATGCAGAGGAAATCGAACAGGCCGAACCCCCGCCTCTCCGTGACACATCTAGCGGTCTGAAGGACGTCCGTCACTACTATCCGGAAGGATCCCGCTCTGGAGGGAGGCGAGCGACTGGCGGAGTTGGGTGAGGGTGCTGGACACTGGGGGTTCCGTTCGGGCTATTTCCCCAGGCCGTCCTGCGTCCGCTTCAGGGCCGCATGCCACAGTTCCGCCATCTCGCTCCCCTGGTAGTCCGCAAAGCACGGCGTGC